>JACCQZ010000349.1 GCA_013813875.1 Gemmatimonadales bacterium
GTCCGGGTGACCACAGCGTGGGGCTCACCGGGCTCAGCGCGAACTGCCAGCTCGAGGGCGAGAACCCGCGCCAGGTGGCCGTCACGGCTGCCGCAGCAACTGCCGTAGCCTTCAGCATAGCCTGCGAGCAGCCGCAAGCTTCGGTCGGAACCCTGGAGCTCAGCACGGCCACCAACGGGCCCAACCCCGATCCGAACGGCTATGCCTTCACCATTGACGGCGGCGATGCGCAGCCGATCGGCGTGAGCGCCACCGAGAGCGTCGCGAATCTGGCCGCGGGGGCGCACACCGTCACGCTGGCCGAGGCGTCGGCGAATTGCACCATCGAGGGAGAGAGCTCCCGGAGCTTCACCGTGCCCTCGGGCGGCACCGTTTCAGTGGCCTACACTATCACCTGCGCTGCCTCGACCGGGAGCCTGTCGGTCACTACGGTGACCGCCGGTTCCCCGGCAGATCCGGACGGGTACACGGTGAGGGTTGATGACGGTGCTCCTCGGACGTTGGGGCCCGGCGCTACGGTCACCATCGGAGAGCTCGCGCCTGGAGCCCACACCGTGCTGCTGGGGGACCTCGAAGCCAACTGCACGGTTCAGGAGAACCCTCTGGAGGTGACGGTGGCGGCGGCGCAAACCGTGAGCGCGACCTTCAACGTCACTTGCACAGCCACTACCGGGAGCCTGACCGTCACCATCACCGGGCTGCCGGACGGCACAGCGGCGGCGGTAACAGTCGTCAGCCCGAACAACTTCAGTCAGGGGGTGACCGAGACCGAGACCCTGTCCGACCTCCAGCCGGGCCTCTACGAGGTCACGGTGGACGAGGTCACGAGCGGAGGGACAACCTATTCGGCCACTCCGCCCAACCGGACGGTCACCGTGGCGGCCGGCGCCACGGCTACTGCGACCGTCAGCTACGGCCGCCCGGCCGCCCCTTCGCTCAACCTGCTGATTGACGGGCTGCATCTCACCCAGAGCACTCAGACTCCCGAGGGCGACGTGCCTCTGGTGGACGGGCGCGACGCCTACCTGCGGGTGTTCGTCCTCTCGAACGAGGCGAGCTCAGCGACGCCGGAAGTGCGCGTCCGGGTGTATGTCCGCGGCGATCTCAGGAGCACTCTCAGGGTTCCCGCACGCGGATCGTCGGCGCCGACCAGCAAGGACGAAAGCCGGCTCGGCAGCTCGTGGAACGTGCGGATACCGGGCTCGCTCGTCGGCCCCGGACTGTCGGTGTTGGCGGATGTAGATCCGGAGAACACCATTGCGGAAAGAAATGAGGCCGACAACGACTTCCCCGCTTCGGGCACGCCACAGGCCGTGGTGGTGCGCACCGCCCCGGCGCTCGGTGTGCGCTTCGTCCCCGTCCGGCAGAGAGCGAACGACCTGCAGGGAGACGTCTCAGCGGCGAACAAATCGCGGTTTCTCGAGTCGGCCAGGCGGATGTTTCCTCTGCCGGGCTCGGAGAGTGACGTGCACGCGGTCTACACCACCACGACGAGCGATCCGCTGCAGGCTGACGATGGGAACGGCGCCTGGTTCACGGTCCTGAACGAGATAGACGCCCTCCGCGTGGCCGAAGGCACTTCGCGGAACTATTACGGGGTGGTGCGGATCGGCTACCCCTCCGGCCTCTCGGGGATGGGGTATCTGGGTCTGCCCACGGCGATCGGCTATGACGACGAGCTCGATCGGAGCCGGGTCATGGCGCATGAGCTGGGTCACAACTGGGATCGGGAACATTCACCGTGCGGCAACCCCGGCGGAGTGGACTCTCGATATCCCTATCCGGGCGGACTGATCGGGGTGTACGGACTGGATGTGCCGAGCGAAGAGCTCAAGGCTCCGTCGGTCCCCGACATCATGGGCTACTGCCGGGATCCCTGGATCAGCGACTACACCTATCGGGCCGTGCTGGATTACCGCGGCGCCGGCTCGGCCGCGTCGGCGATGGCGGCACGGGAGCAGCTCTGCCTGCTGGTCTGGGGCCGCATCGTGGACGGGCGGCCGGTGCTCGAGCCGGCCTTCGAGGTGGTGACCCGGCCCACCCTGCCGAAGGAGACCGGTCCCTACTCGGTCGAGGGTCTGACTGATGACGGGGCGCGGCTCTTCGGCTTTACGTTCGACGCGGCGGAGGTGGCGGACGACCCACGTCGCACCCGGCACTTTGCCTTTGCAGTACCGCTGAGCCAAGGCGACGCCGCCCGGCTCGGCAGCCTTCGGCTGACCGCGCCGGGCGCACAGGCGGCGGCGGTCAGGCCTCGCGTCGCTCAGCCCAGTGGCGCGGCGGCACCCGATTCCATCGTGGCGCGTCGTATCGCCGGCGGGGTGGCGCTGCAGTGGAATGCCTCGGCGCACCCGATGATCATGGTCCGTGACGCGGCAACGGGAGAGGTCTTGTCATTCGCCCGCGGAGGCACAGCCCAGGTGGCGACCGGCAGTGGGGAGGTGGATCTGGTAGTCTCGGACCGGGTGCGAAGCCGGCACATGAGAGTGGCGCGCTAGACGGTTATTTCTTTTCCGCCGTGTCTGCCGGCTCGAAGAACAGTTCTTCTATGTAGCACCAGCTCCAATCCTCCCCGGGCTGAAAGCTCCGTATGATCGGGTGCTGGGATTGGTGATAGTGCTTGGTCGCGTGCTTGCCCGGCGATTGATCGCAGCAGCCCACGTGTCCGCACTCCTGGCAAAGCCGCAGATGCACCCAGCGACTGCCGGTCTTGAGGCACTCCTCGCATCCGTCCGGGATCCGGGCCGCTACCTTTCGCACCTCTCCCAGGTGCGCGCACTGCTGTGACATGGCTCCATCTCCAATGTGAGAGGCACTGGTGGGCGGCTTACCGAGGGCTATAGCGGCCGCGCGAGCTCCGCGCCCGAGATGCCGGCGGGAAAGCCGAGATAGTTCTCGATCCGCGAGTTGGTGCCCGCCTGGCCGCCGGCTGCCAGGGCGTCGGTGGTGAGCACGTCGAGCCCCTCGGATGCGCCGTACACCGAGGCGGCGAGCCCCGCCGGTCCCGCGCCGACCACGATGAGATCATAGACGCGGTCCGCCTCCAGTGTCGTCTCCAGTCCCACACAGCGCGCGAACTCGGCGATGGAGGGATTGCTCACCCAGCGGCCATCCCGCCCGATCAGGATCGGCGTGGCGGAAGCGCGGATGCCGAACTGGCGGAGCAGTGCGTCGGCCTGCTCGTCGGAGTCGAGATCAATCCAGGTAAAAAGGATCGCGTTGCGGCGGAGCTCCTCGGTGCTCAGTTGCAGGAGTCGTCCGTCTTCAGTGGCGCGCGCCGTCACCAGCGCGGAGCGGCCGGTGAGCATGTCAACGTCACCGGTGAACTCTCCCGGCCGGTGCACCGTGACCGGCAGCGGCGCGCCGCTCGAATGCTCGACGATCTCGACCGCGCCCTTCGAGCACCACGAAGAAGCAGAAGTCGCGGTCGCCTTCGGCAAAGAGAATCTCGCACGCACGGACCTCTCGCGAATGGCTCCGGGCGGTCAGCGCGGCCAGATCACCGGCGCTGAAGACGGGGAACGCGACTTCCTGATCGCTGGACATTGCGTGATCCCCGACAACGGGGCGGCTCCGACCCTGACAATCTAGCGTCTGATCCTGTCACGCTGACAACACTTCGGCATTGCGCCCCCTCGGGACCGTAGCCTATCGTAGAACACTGTACGACAGGCTCATGTCTCTTACCGCGGAGCTGCGGCATGCCCGCCACCTCGTCCCGGCGCTCCCTCAGGCCCTCATTGCCTATCCTCGCCCTGGCTGCTCTCCTGGGCCCCGCCGCACTCCATGCTCAGGGTGCCGACGGCCCCGGTCCGGTCCCTCCGGCCACCCGCATCGTTCCCCACGTGGACACGGTGGCCGGCGTTCCCTGGAGCGACCCCTACTTCTGGCTGCGCGATGACAGGCGCGAGCGCCCCGAGGTGCTCGACTATCTGCGCCGTGAGAACGCTTATACCGAGGCGGTCATGCAACACACGCTGCCGCTGCAGGACACCCTCTACCGCGAGATCGTGGGTCACATCCAGGAGACGGATCTATCGGTTCCGGAGCTGATTGATGGGTACTACTACTACAGCCGGACCGAGAAGGGGAAGCAGTATCCGATCTTCTGCCGGAAGCGCGGGAGCCTGTCGGCTGGTGAGGAGGTGCTGCTCGACGAGAACGCGATCGGCAGCCGGCATGCCTACTCGCGCGTGGCACTCCGGCAGGTGAGCCCCGACGGAAATCTGCTCGCCTACACCCACGATACCACCGGCTCGGAATGGTACACGGTTCTGGTCAAGGATCTCCGCACCGGCCGGCTCCTCCCCGATGTGATAGATAGCGTGAGCTACGGCCTGGAGTGGGCCGGCGACAACCGGACGCTCTTCTTCACCCGCGACAACGCCGCGCACCGTCCCGACCGCATCTTCCGCCGCACCCTCGGAGACTCGGCCGAGACACTGGTGGTGAGCGAGCCCGACTCTCTCTTCTTCCTTGCCTTGAGCAAGACCAAGGATCGGGCCTATCTCCTCGCGCACAGCTCCAGCTTCACCACCGGCGAGGTTCGCTACCTCGCGGCCAACCAGCCGGCGGGCCAGTGGCGCACCCTGCTCCCCCGGCGAGATGGCGTCGAGTACTCCGCCGAGCATCACGGCGGCGATTTCCTCGTGCTCACCAACGACGGCGCGGTGAACTTCAAGGTGATGCGGGTGCCGACCGCGGCACCCGACCCGTCACGCTGGACCGAGCTCGCCCCCGCCGATGACTCCACATTGATCGAGGGGATGGACGTCTTCCAGCGCCACCTGGTGCTCTACCGCCGCGGCGACGCGCGCCAGCAGATCCGGGTGATTCCATTCGCCGGCGGCGCACCGCACGACGTGGACTTCCCCGAGGTGGTCCACGCCTACCAGCCGGGCCGGAATCCGGAGTTCCAGTCTCGCATGGTCCGATTCACCTACAGCTCGCCACGCACGCCGCCCACGGTCTACGACTATGACCTCGTTTCCCGCAAGCGGGCGGTGCGGAAGGTGACGGAGGTACCGAACTTCGCTTCCAAACACTACGCGACCGAGCGAGTGTGGGCTCCGGCGCCGGATGGCGCCCGCGTGCCCATCTCCCTGTTCTACCGGATGCCGCTCCGCAAAGGCAATCCCCGGCCGATGCTCCTCTACGCCTACGGCTCCTACGGCGCCAGCACCGATCCCGGCTTCAATCCGCGCATCCTGCCGTTGGTGGACCGTGGTTACATCTACGCCATCGCCCACATCCGTGGTGGGCAGGAGATGGGGCGGCAGTGGTACGACCAGGGCAAGATGCTTCGCAAGAAGAACACATTTACCGACTTCGTCGCCGCCGCCGAGTGGCTGCAGCAGGAGGGTTATACCAGTCCCGACCGCCTGGCGATACGCGGCGGGAGCGCCGGCGGGCTGCTGATGGGTGCCGTGATCAACATGCGCCCGGAGCTCTTCCGCGCCGTGGTGGCGGACGTCCCCTTCGTGGATGTGATCAACACCATGCGCGACCCGACGCTCGAGTTCACCACCCAGGAATGGCAGCAATGGGGCAATCCCAACGTGCCCGAGCACTTCTCATACATGCGCTCGTACTCGCCGTACGACAACGTGGAGCGGCAGCCCTACCCGTCCATTCTGGTGACGACGGGGCTGAACGACCCGCGGGTCAACTACTGGGAGCCGGCCAAGTGGGTGGCGAAGCTGCGGGCCATGAAGACCGATAGCAATCCGCTCCTGCTCAAGATCAACATGGGGGCGGGACACGGCGGCAGGTCGGGCAGGTACGAGGCGTTTCACGATGATGCGTTCCGCTATGCGTTTGTGCTGGACGTGATCAGGACGGGTGGTCGGGCAACGCCGTGACCACGGAGCTGATGGTCGCCGAGCGAGCGGCATTCGCGAGCTCGGCCGCTGGCCGGCTGTCGGCCGAGATCCGGCGCCTGCTCGAGTCGCAGGAGCGCTGCTCCCTCGCACTCGCCGGGGGCTCGACGCCACGCCCCGTCTATGAGCGCGTGGCGGCCGAGCTGCCCGGTCGCGAATCCTGGAGCCGAATTGACTTGTTCTTCGGCGACGAGCGGTGCGTTCCGCCCGGCCACCCGGCGAGCAACTATGGGATGGTCAAGGAGGCGCTGCTCGACCGGGTACCGGTGGATTCGGCACAGATTCACCGAATGGAGGGAGAACGACCCAACCCTGACGAAGCCGCGCGCGCGTACGAGGGGCTCCTCCCTGAGCGGCTCGACCTCCTGGTGCTCGGCTTGGGCAGCGACGGGCACACCGCCTCGCTCTTTCCTGGCGCACCCTCGCTCGGCGAGACCCGTCGCCGAGTCCTGGCGGTCAAGTCACCGGCACCGCCAGTCAACCGCCTGACCGTCACACCCCCGGTTATCCTCGGTGCCCGGCTGACGATCGTGCTCGTGGCCGGCGCCGAGAAGGCGGAAGCGCTGGCTCGGGCCATCAGCGGCCCTTACGACCCAGACCGTGCGCCCGGGCAGTTGGCACGATCCGGACTTTGGGTCGCGGACACCGCCGCGGCCGCCGGACTTGAGCCGCTCCGCCGGTGACTCAGGTTCTCGCGGGGGACATTGGCGGAACCAACGCGCGCCTTGCCATCGTTGATACGGGTGGCCCGGAGCAGGCGCGGATCCTCCACGAAGCACGCTACCCCAGCTCGACCGCACCGGGTCTGGCGTCGCTCGTCGCCCGGTTTCTCGAGGAGACCGGCGCGCGGCCTGATGCCGCCTGTTTTGGCATCGCCTGTCCGGTCACCGACGGCGACTGCGATGCCCCCAACCTTCCTTGGAGCGTCAACGAGCGCGCGCTCGCCCGCGAGATCGGTATTCCGCGCACCACCATCATCAACGACTTTCGCGCGGTGGGCCACGGACTGCACAGCCTGTCGGAAGACGAGGTGGAAGTGCTGCAGGAAGGCACTCCCGTCCCCAGCGGGCCGATTGCCCTCATCGGCGCCGGCACCGGTCTCGGACAGGGCTACCTTTTATGGGATGGAACCCGCTACGTCGTCCACCCATCCGAGGGCGGGCACGCCGACTTCTCGCCGACCGATGCCCTGCAGCGTGACCTCCTCGCCTTCCTCAGCCAGGAGTTTGGCCGGGTGTCATCCGAGCGGATTTTGTCGGGAGCGGGGATCGCCAATATCTACCGCTTCCTCGAGTCTGCCGGGGTCGCGGAGGAGCAGGCCGCCGTTCGTGATGAAATGGCCGGGAACGACCCCGCCCCGGTGATCACCCGGCATGGCCTTGCCGGCACCGACCGGCTCTCGGTCAAGACCCTCGAGGTGTTTGCCGGCGCATATGGTACCGCGGCCGGCAACCTGGCTCTCACAGTCCTCGCCTCGGGCGG
>JACCQZ010000062.1 GCA_013813875.1 Gemmatimonadales bacterium
GCGGTACGCCGCGCCGCGCGGGCCCCGCCGCCGCCATGGACGAGACCAGGACGAATCGGGGGCGCCCGTTTCGCTCGGCCGCGGCGGCGAGGTTGGCGGTTCCATCGCGATTGGCGTGGAAGAATTCCGACTCACTTCGCGCGGCCACCACGCCCGCCACGTGATACACCACGTCCTGGCCTCCCATGGCGCTGTCGAGCGCGCTCACGTCGTGCAGGTCTCCGATGATGACGCGCACTCCGAGCGACGCGAGCGCCTTCGCTTTGCCGGGAGATCGAGCCAGTGCCGTCACCTCGTCACCTCGCCGGTGGAGGGCGTCGGCAAGATGGCTGCCGACGAACCCCGTCGCTCCGGTGACCAGAGCCCTCATATCGCGCGGTCGTAGAGCCGGTAGGTCTTGTAGACTCGAAAGGTCATCTTCTCCAGACCGGCGTTCATGGCCGGGTTGTCCTCCAGGATCCAGCCGGCTTCGCCCCAGAAGATTCCGCGCTGGCCGGAGCGGGTCCAGATCCAGTGATAGAGCATCGCGTCAATGCCCTTTCCTCGATATTCCGGTACGATCCCGAGCAGGAGAATACGGGCCCGCCGAATCTTCCGGGTCTTGAGGGCCCAGAAGAGCTTGAGGATCATCGGGAAGAGCCGGCCCGAGCGATTCTTCCGGAACACCACGTTGAGATCGGGGAGGGCTATTCCGAACCCGATCACCTTGCCGTCTTTCTCGGCGATCGGCACCATCTCCGGGATGACCACCGGCTTGAACTGCTCGGCCAGATGATCAATCTCTCGCTCGGTCATCGGCACGAATCCCCAGTTCTTCTCCCACGCCGCGTTGTAGATCTCCTTGATCCGCTCCACCTCGCCATTGAAGTTTTTCATATCGAGCGGACGAATGGTGATGCCCAGCCGCTGCCTGATCAGCTCGGTGCCGCGGGCCAGCCGCTCCGGCACCGGAACGTAGCGCTCCTCGCTGCCGCCTTGGTATACCAGGAGGTCCTTGGCCTTGATGAGGCCGGCCCGCTCGAGCAGCTCGACGTAATAACGAGGGTTGTGCGGCATCATCAGCGTGGGAGGAGTGCCAAACCCGTCCACCAGCAGGCCGCATTCATCGTTGGTCGAGAACGAAGCCGGCCCCCGGAGCACGTCGAGCCCTCGCTCCCGACACCATGAGGCGGCGGCTTCGAGCAGCGCGTTGGCCACAGCCTGATCGTCCATGCTCTCGAAGAAGCCGAAGAACCCGACCCGGTCGTCGTGGGTCTCGTTGTGCAGGCGGTTGGCGATGGCGGCCACCCGGCCCACCGTCTCACCTCCGCGCTCCGCCAGGAAGTACTCCGCCTCGCCGTGCTCGAAGAAGGGGTTCTTTGCTCGGGACAGCAGCGCCTCCATGTCCCGACGCAACGGCGGGACCCAGAGAGGGTCCCGCGCGTGGAGCCGGTAGGGCAGGGCGATGAAGCGTTCGAGATCGGGTCGGTCGCGCGCCGCTCGTACGCGGAGCGGTGCGTTCAGATGACCTCCAGGTCCCGGCCGATGCGGGCGAACTGCTCCAGCGCGAAATCAATCTGATCGAAGGTGTGCGTCGCCATGAGGCTGGTGCGGAGCCGGCACTGAGAGGGAGGCACCGCCGGAGGCCCCACCGGGTTGGTGAAGACGCCCGCGTCGAACAGCCGCCGCCACATGACGAAAGTCTTCTCCAGCGCGCCAATAGAAACTGGCACGATCGGCGTCTGGCTCGGCCCGATGTCGAAGCCGAGGCTGCGAAAGCCCTCCTGCAGGTGCAGGGTGTTGGCCCACAGGCTCTCGCGGCGCTCCGGCTCGTCCTGCAGCACCTGCAGGGCCGCGATGACGCCGGCGGTGTTGGACGGTGGCAGCGAGGCGGTAAAGATGAGCGGGCGGCTGTGGTGCCGGAGATAGTGAATCACGTTCTCCGACGCCGCCACGAACCCGCCGATGGAAGCCAGCGACTTGGAGAATGTGCCGGCGATGATGTCCACGTCGTCGGTCATGCCGAAGTGGGCGGCAGTGCCTTCCCCGTTGGGGCCCAGGACGCCGAGGGCATGCGCGTCGTCCAACGCCAGGGCCACCCCGTGCTTGCGGGCCAGGCGGGACAGACCAGGCACGTCGGCGATGTTCCCCTCCATCGAGTACACCCCGTCCACCACGATCATCGAGCCCCGTCTGGAGGCGTTCCGCTCCAGGCGGCGCTCGAGGGTGACCAAATCTCCGTGATTGAACCGCTCGGTCTCGCCGTAGGAGAGCTTGGCGCCGTCCACGATCGAAGCGTGGTCGAGCTTGTCGAGATAGACCACCTCACCCCGGCCGATCAGCCCGGCGATGAGGCCGAGGTTGGCGGAGTAGCCGGTCGAGAAGATTAGGCAGGACTCCTTGCCGAGAAACTCGGCGAGGGCCGCCTCGAGCTGCTCGTGGAGGTCGAGGGTACCGTTCAGGAAACGGCTGCCGGTACAGCCAGAGCCGTAGCGGTTGAGGGCGCGTGACGCCGACTCCAGCACCTTGGGGTGATGGGTCAGGCCGAGATAGTTGTTCGACCCCAACATGATCCGCTTCTGCCCGTCAATCACGACGACGGTATCCTCCGACTCCGAGATCGGATTGAAATACGGATAGAGGCCGATCGCCTGCAGTTCCCGGGCTTTGGTGAACTGGCGGCACTTTTCGAAGAGCGCGACCTGTTGGAGCTCTTGGGTATCCACGATGCCTCGGCACGGAGAGGAGGAGGAGAGTCCCCACATCACTATGTCGCTGAACGGGTTAAACTAGCCTTCACCGGGATGTGACACAAGCTGCATAGAGGGCTTATGGGGTTACGGCGAGTGCAGAAGGGTCAAACGCAAGGCGCGCGCCGTTCCGAGAATCGCCCCTGGACGGCATCTAAGCAGATCGCTGGCCTCTTTTACCACAGAGGCACGGAGAGCGCACAGAGGTCACAGAGAACTGCGGGGGTCAACAGCACACCCACAAAGTTCTTTCTCTGTGTTCTCTGCGTGCTCTGTGTCTCTGTGGTGAGAAAGCGAAAGGTGAGGCCCGGCCCTAGCGGTCGGGTGGGGAAGCCAGGTGTCCTCCAGCGGGCTCGGCGCGGGCCCATCTGAGACACACCGTGCAGGGTGATTCCCCCGCGGCCGCGGCGGCGGGCTCCAGGACCTGCTCCACCCAGCCGAGGAACTGCCGGTAGCGGCTCGCGACCTCCTGGGGCGGGTCTCCCAGCCGGCCCAGGGCATACTGCGCCGCCGGCTCTTCCGCCGCGAACGCGCACGCGTGGATGGTACCATCGCTCTTCAAAGTGGGAAAGCAGCGGGCACACTTTCCGCCGAAATCGGGAACCCGCTGGGGCAGCGACGTATCGGCCGGGGCTCGCTCAGCGCCGCCCACCGGAATCAGATCCTCGTGGCTCAGGTATATCCGGCCGGGATGCGCCGCGGCCCAGGCCACCAGCTTGGCCCGCCGGCCCGCCGGAATCTGCTCCACGCCCCGCCCATGCCAGATGGC
>JACCQZ010000112.1 GCA_013813875.1 Gemmatimonadales bacterium
GAAAGGGCCCGCCCCGCACGTATCCCCCGCTGGGCCCCCGCACCACCATGGGGCATGGCAGGAAGGCGCGGTAGCGCGCAGTGGCCACGTAGTTGGTGAGGATGCTGTAGGCGCAGGAGATGAAGTCTATGAACTGCATCTCACACACCGGACGCATCCCCATGTGCGCGGCGCCGGCGGCGGCGCCGATGAAGCCGGTTTCCGAGATCGGAGTGTCGAGCACCCGCTCCCCGCCGAAGCGGGCCTGCAGTCCCTCGGTGACCTTGAAGGCGCCGCCGTACGCCCCGATGTCCTCGCCCATACAGAAGACATTCGGGTCTCGCTCCATCTCCTCGAACAGCGCCTGACGGATGGCCTCGAGATAGGTGACCTCAGCCATCGTGAGTGCCCCAGCCGGACGGGCGCTCGTGACGGTCCACCGCCGTCCGAATGCCGTCGCGGTACCAGAGCGCGGGAGCCTCTGGCGGATCGGCGTAGATGCCCACCAGGCAGTCGCGCGGCTCCGGCGGAGGCGAGGCCTCGGCTTCATCGGTGGCCCGATCAATCTCGCCGATGATCCGCGCGTCGAGCGCGTCGAGCTCCGCCGCCGTTACGCCCTCCCGCCCGGCGAGGACCTTGGCGTAGCGGTCCAGGGGATCGTCCTCGGCGGTCCAGCGTTCGATTTCGCCCGCCGGCACGTAGGACTGGTTGTCGTGCTCCGCGTGACCTTTGCGCCGGTAGGTGGTGAGCTCGACCAGGGTGACGCCCTCGCCCCGCCGAGCCCGGTCCACCGCTTCCCTGGTGACCTGATAGGTGGCGAGCACATCGTTGCCGTCGGCGCGGGCACCCGCGATTCCGTAGCCGGCCGCCTTGTCCACCAGGCGCTGGGCGGCACACTGGAGCGACGTCGGGGTGGAATAGGCGTAGCCGTTGTTCTCCACGATCACCACCAGCGGACAGCGCTGCACCGCGGCCAGATTGATTCCCTCGTGGAACGCCCCGGTCGAGGTGGCGCCGTCACCGACGTAGACCAGTCCCACCCGGGCCTCGCGCCGGAGTTTGAACGAGAGCGTCACCCCGGCCATGACGGGAACCATGTCGCCCAGGTGGGAGATCTGGCCGATGAAGTTTCGGTCCTCGACGTCGCCGAAATGGATGTTGAGCTCGCGGCCGCGGGTGGGGGAGTCTCCCTTGGCCATGTACTGCCGGAGCACTTCGAGTGGCGTCGCTCCCTTGACCAGCATCGAGCCCAGATTGCGGATGAGCGGAGAGAGCACATCCTCCCGCCGAAGGGCGTAGGCCGAGCCCACGGCGCACGCCTCCTGTCCCAGCGAGCGGAACAGCCCGCCGACCACCTTGGTCTGGCGGTAGAGGTTGACCAACCGTTCCTCGAGCGACCGGGTGAGCCGCATCCAGTAGTAGAGCTCGAGGAGTTGATCGCGCGTGAGATCGGTGGAGCCGGCGCGGGACGGGGCGGTTGCGCTACTGGCAGCCATGCGGTTCCTGGGTGGACGGTCGGGACTGGGGCAGGAAAATCCACCGCCTGGGAGGGAGAGTCAAGCCGCCGAAGCGGCCGCCTTCTACCGCTTCGATGCGCCTGCCGCCCGCAGCAGCTCGACCACATCGGCGTGCCGCTCCTCTACCGCCATCAGGTGCGCGGTCTTCCCCCGATTGTCCCGAGCGGCCGCGTCGGCCCCGCGGTCGAGCAGCAGCTGTACCGTTGCCGCCTGCCCATAAGCCGCAGCCCACATCAACGCGGTCAGGTCGTTCCGGTAGCGGGTGTTGACGTTGACGCCGGCGTCGAGCAGTGCTCGAACGCACTCGGTGTGCCCGTTCCCGGCCGCGTAGACCATGGCGGTTTTGTTTACCCGGTCTACCCGCCCGAGGTCCGCGCCGCGCTCGAGCAGCTGATGCACCACCGCGTCCTGGCCATTGAAGGAGGCGGTCATGAGTGGCGTCACCCCCGCGAGGTTCGCCAGGTCCACGGCCGCTCCGTGTTCGAGCAGAAGCTTGGTCAGGGCGATCTGCCCGCTCCGTGCCGCGATGTTGAGCGGGGTGTCACCATTACGGTCGCGCGAGTCGGCGCTTGCCCCCCGGTCGAGCAGGTCCCGCACCGATGACACGCTCCCCTTCCGGCTGGCCGCGAGCAGCTCGTAGTTGACGTTGCGCTCCTGGGCGGGAGCGAGGGCGGGGACGGCGGACAGCAGCAGCAGGAGGGCCGGCAGCAATCGCGGTAAGCCGAGCATCAGGGTTGCCCCAGGAGGATGTTGGTGGAAGGCCGGCCGTGCGCCCCTTGCGGGTCCGGTGGCAAGTAGTAAGATAGGGAAATCCTCGACCAGAAACAGCGCCCCCTTTTTGCAGGTTGTCGTGTCCTCACTCACGCCCCCTCAGGAGGCAAAGCCACGTATGCTCAAGCGGAGATCTGCCCTTACAACCTGTGCCGCGTTCGGAACCGCCCTCTTCGCGGCGAACGCGGCCGGTGGACAGGAGGTAGCAGGCCAGGCTGGAGCCACCGGTTCCGGAGTGCCGAAGAACGTGAGCGTGTCCCAGTCCATGCTCTCGGGGGCGGGCGGCCAGAACCAGAACTGGCTGCACACCAACGGCAACTACGACCAGAGCCGCTACTACCCGGGCAAGCAGATCAACACCGGCAACGTGAAAAAGCTCCGGCCGGCTTTCGTGGTCCAGACCGAGGTGATAGAGTCAATGGAGACCGCGCCGATCGTGATTGACGGCGTGATGTATCTGACGACCTCCCACAATCACATCTACGCCGTGGACGCGGCCACCGGCAAGGAGTTCTGGCACTACAAGCACAACATGGGGCCGGTTACCACCTTCTGCTGCGGCCCCAACAACCGCGGCGTCGCCATCTCGGGCAACAGGCTGTTCATGGGGACGCTCGACGCGAAACTACTCGCGTTCGACGCCAAGTCCGGCAAGGTTCTCTGGGAAACGCAGATCGAAGACCCGGAGAAGGGCTACAGCGAAACGATGGCGCCGACCGTCGTCGAGGACAAAGTCCTGATCGGCACCAATGGCGGCGAGTACGGCATCCGTGGGTTCTTGAAGGCGTATGACGCCGGGACCGGGAAGCTCCTCTGGACCTTCTACACTATTCCCGAGCAGGGTCACGAAGGCGTGTGGGCCAAGAACGACGCGACCGGCCGCGACATGCACCGGGATATCGCGGCGGAAAAGGCAGCCCTGGCCCAGGACCGCTCCTTCTACCAGACGCTCGGCGGCGGGGTATGGATGAATCCGGCGGTGGACCTGAAGAGCCGCACGGCCTATTTCGTGGTGGGCAACCCTTCTCCCGACCTCTACGGAACCAAGCGGCCGGGCGACAACCTCTACACCGACGCACTGGTGGCGGTTGACCTCGACAAGGGCACCCACAAGTGCCACTTCCAGTACGTGCCGCACGATGTGTGGGACCTCGACGCGGTGAGCCCGCCGATTCTGCTCGACGTCAAGGACAAGAGCGGGAAGATGATTCCGGGGTTGATCCACGGCGGCAAGACCGGGCATGTGTACGTGCACGACCGCTCCAACTGCAACCTGATCCGCTTCTCCGAGGCGATGATCCCGCAGGAAAACATGTGGGTGCTGCCCACCCCCGACGGCGCACGGATGCTTCCCGGCGCCAACGGCGGGGTGGAATGGTCGCCGCTGGCATTCAGCCCCAACACTCGGCTGTCATATGCCCTCAACCTGCACCAGCCGATGACGTATCACGTGGAGGAGGCTGAGTATCCCGGCGGGTCCAAGCTGTGGCTCGGCGGGGCCTTCAAGGTGATTCCGGGCGAGAAGCAGTGGGGGCGGGTATCAGCGGTGAACGTGGACGACGGCAAGGTGGCCTGGAAGCACGATACCGAGCAGCCGCTCATCGGCGGCGGGCTCGCCACTGCGGGAAATCTCTTCTTCTTCGGCGAGGGCAATGGCAGCTTCAATGCCCTCGACGCCAGGAACGGGAAAAAGCTGTGGAGCTTCAACTGCGGTGCCGGTGCCAATGCGATGCCGGTATCATACATGGTGGGAAACAAGCAGTACGTGGCCATGGGGTGTGGGGGCAATACCCAGTTAGACTTCAAACGGGGCAACAGCCTCTTCGTCTACACCCTGGGCGACTGAGCGCCCGCCGGGAAAAGGTTGCGAGGCCGCCCCTGGGCGGCCTCGTTTTTCTAAGGAGATCGGATGCGATTACCAGCCGCGGCGCTTGCCGCCGCCGTTCTGTTCTGCCCGCCGCTGCTGGCTCAGGACGCCGAAACGGGCGGCCAGAAGGCGGAGGCCTGCGCCGCCTGCCACGGTCCCGGCGGCAACTCGGCGCAACCGCTGTATCCGTCGCTGGCGGGGCAGACGGCGCGCTACCTGTACCTCCAACTCAAGGATTTCAAGGAAGGGCGGCGTAAGGATCCCCAGATGAGCCCCATGGCTCAGAATCTCACCCGCGAGGATATGCTCGACCTCGCGGCCTACTTCGCGGCCCAGGAGCTCCGGCCGGCGGGGTTCGAGGCTGACCCGGCGCGGGTGGCCAAAGGCGCCCAGAAGTCCGCCGAGACTCTGTGCACCATGTGCCACCTCGGCGGCTTCAAGGGGCAGAACGAGATTCCTCGGGTGGCCGGCCAGCAGCACGACTACATCGTCAAGCAGTTGGCGGACTTCAAGGCACGCCGGCGTACCAATGACGCGGGCAGCATGACCAGTGTGGCGAAGACGCTTTCGGACGAGGATATCGAGGATCTGGCGCAGTATCTGAGCACTCTGCGCTAGCTGCCGGTCGCCCCCTTTACCAGGCTACCGTCGCCACGCCGGTGAGCACCAACGCCACGGCCCACACCAGATCCAGATTTACCCACGCAGTCCGCAGGAATCGAAGTCCCACCCGCTCGTAGACGATTACGGCGATCA
>JACCQZ010000124.1 GCA_013813875.1 Gemmatimonadales bacterium
GCTCAGGGTGACAAGCGCCGATCTCCGGCCGCAGCATCTGGCTTATTCCCGGCTCCACCGCCAATCGCCACGGCGCCCTTCCCCGAATCACCACGAGCGCAACGCTGAAACCTCAGCGTCGCAACGCTTTGCGCGCCGGGAGTCCCCCCGACCCCCTGGCGTCGAATTTGCCCCCCGGTACCCCTGAACCGTTCCGGGCCCATTGTGCCATCGCCACACCCGACAACGTCGTCGCCGGGAGATCCTGATGCCGCGTACGTTCCGCTGGAACTGGCTTGCCGTGCTCGCCCTTGCCGCCGGTCCGACCTTGGCGCTCGGGCAGACCACCGCGACCCGCAGTCACACCGTTCGCGAGGGCGACACCCTGTGGGATCTCTCCCGGCTGCACCGCGGAGATCCCTTGCTGTGGCCCGACATCTACCGGATGAACACCAGCGTCGTCGAGGATCCTCACTGGATCTATCCCGGTGAGGTACTTGTGCTCGCCGCCTCCGATGACGTGAGCGCCGTCCCCACCACCGATACCCCGGCACTCGCCGAGCCCGTTGCCGCCGGCCCCGCCGTCGCCGACCTGAGCATGGCTGACACCGCGGCGCCCACGTCTCTCGCCAGCCTCGTCGAGCCCGGCGATTCGTCCGATGCGGAGCCCCCGCGGCTCTTTGGGCCCCCGCCCGGACAGGCGATGCACGAGACCCTTCGGGCCTACCTCGACCAGCCCTACCGGCCACTCCGCCGCAGTGAGTTTTACTCCTCCGGCTTTCTGACCGAAGGTCAGCGGCTGCCCTTTGGCCGGGTGCTGGGTTCGGTAACTCCACCACAGATTGACGCTCTTCCCGGCAACGACGCCTATGCTCTGCCGTTCTCGTCCATTGCCGTCGAGGCGCCTGCTGGAGCCACGTATCAGGTCGGCGACAGCCTACTGCTGGCGCAGCTGGGACGCGAGATCGGCCAGCACGGCGACGTGGTACTGCCGACCGGCATCGCGAGGGTAACCGGTACCAGTGGCGGCCGCTACGTCGCTACCGTCATTGCCATCTACGGCCCGGTCCGGCCCGGACAGCAGGTGCTTCCCCTGGAGAAGTTCACTCCCGCGGGCGCCGCTCGAGCCGTGGCGGTGAGCGATGGAGTGCGCGCCACCCTGCTCGGGGGCGCCGGCCGCCAGGAGCTCAAGGCACCCCAGATGGTCGTCTTCCTCGACAAGGGCCGCCAGGACGGTGTTGCTCCGGGCGACCTCTTCGAGGCGCGCCGCCGCCCGGAGCGTCATTCGAATGGAACGGTGCGGGTGGAAGAGGTGATGGTCACCATGCAGGTGGTGCACGTGCGCGAGCACTCCTCCACCGCGCGGTTGCTCAGTATCGTTTCGCCCAACGTTGTCCCCGGCACCGATGTGCGGCAGGTGGCCAAGCTGCCCTCGTAGGCGGGACCGCGGGACAGCCACAAGACAGGCACGCGCGCCGAGGGCGAACCCGATGTTCGCCCTCGGCTTTTTTTTGCTGACCGTCCCTCCATCTCTCCGTCTTTGCGCTCGCCGATTCCCTCCCAGCCACACACATCTATATTGCGGGGCGGTCAATCCTCTGTTCAAATCAGCTACTCACGTTGGAGACGCCATGGCGAGACCCGAATGAGCGGGCGAGTACTGGTCACCGGCGGCGCCGGCTTCATCGGTTCCCACATCTCCGAGGCGTATCTGCGCGGCGGGTGGGACGTCGTCGCGCTCGACGACCTGTCACGAGGTCATCAGCGGAACCTGCCGGCTGGAGCGCGCTTCGTGCAGGCGGACATCCGCTCGCCCGAGGCGCGCAAGCTGCTCGCCGACGGCGGCTTCGACGTGCTGAACCACCATGCCGCCCAGATTGACGTGCGGCTGTCGGTGGATTCGCCCGCTTTCGACGCGAGCATCAACCTGGTCGGCTTCGTCAATCTGCTCGAGGGCGCTGGTGAGGGTGGAGTCAAGCGCGTGGTCTTCGCCAGCAGCGGCGGCGTGGTCTACGGCGATCCCGAGGTCATTCCCACCCCCGAGACCGCGCCCAAGCTGCCGGTCTCTCCCTACGGCGTGAGCAAGCTGTCGGGGGAGTACTACCTTCGCGCCCTGGCGGCGCTGCGCGGGTTCGAGGGTGTGGCCATGCGCTACGCCAACGTCTTCGGCCCCCGGCAGGATCCCAAGTCGGAGGCCGGGGTGGTCTCCATCTTCGTCTCCCGCCTGCTGGCCGATCAGAAGTTGATCATCTTCGGCGACGGCCGGCAGACCCGCGACTACGTCTTCGTCAAGGACGTCGCCCGCGCCAACGTGCTCGCCAGCACCGCGAAGATTCCTTCCGGCAGCGACTTGGACAGCCCCGCGTTCAATATCGCCACGTCCAGGCAGCGGAGCGTGCTGGAGCTGGCCGACACCGTGGGTCAGGTCATGGGGCGAAAGACCGAGATCGAGCACGCCGCGGCCCGGCCGGGCGAGCTCTTTCGCAGCGCCCTCGACATCGGCAAGGCCAAAGCGGTCCTGGGCTGGAGCCCGGAGTTCCCCTTCGACGACGGCCTCCGCGAGCTGGTGACATGGTTCGAGAAGGAGGCGAGGTGATCCAACAGACCGGAGGGGCGGTTCCATCGTCCTCGCTGGAGCTGGTGCTCTCGGCGAGCCCCGAAACCAAGGTCGTCCTCGCCATCACGACGCTCTTCTCCTTGGTCTCCTGGTTCATCATCATCTTCAAGTGGTGGCAGTTTCGCCGGCTCAACCGTCAGGCCGACAAATTCTTCGGGGAGATGGAGCGAACCACCCGGCTGCAGGAGGCGTATCACGCCGTCATGAAGCAGCCACCCTCACCCTACAACCGGCTGTTTCGCGAGGCGATCACCTTTTATTCCGAGCTCCGGCCGGGAGCGCTGCGCGAAGAGCGAGGCGCCGACCGCACCTCGCTCACGCCGACCCAGCTCGAGGCCCTCAAGATGGTCCTCGGCAAGGAAGTCGCGGCCGAGCGGGATCTGCTCGGCCATTACATCCCCTGGCTCGCCACCATCGGCTCGGTCAGTCCGCTGCTCGGTCTCCTCGGCACCACGGTCGGCATCATCAACGCCTTCACCGGCATCGCCACCAAGGGGTCGGGCAATCTGGCCGCGGTCGCGCCGGGCGTGGCCGAGGCGCTGGTGGCCACCTTCGGCGGACTGGCCGCCGCCATCCCCGCCGTCATCGCCTACAACCTCTACGTCAATCGGGTGCGGCTGTTCACCGGCGAGCTCGAGGGATTCGCCTACGAGCTGATCGGCACCATGGCGCGGGAAGGGCTGATCTGATGAGCGGGAGCCTGGGGGGAGGTCTGGGCAGCCAGCGGGGCGAGATGCAGCTCAACGCCGACGTCAACGTCACCTCTCTGGTGGACGTCATGATGGTGCTCCTGATCATTTTCATGATCACGGCACCGATGATGCAAGGCGGGGTGGACGTCGAGCTGCCCCGAGCCGAGGCTCGTCCGCTGACGCCTAAAGAGGGCATGGTGGTGTCGGTCAATCGGGACGGCCGCATCTTCGTGGACCAGACGCCGGTTTCCTACAACGATTTCAGAGTGACCTTCCGTGCGCTCGTCGCCACCAGAAAACCGTCGGGAGTGTACCTCCAGGCGGACACCAGGGTGCCCTACGGACAAGTGGTCCGGGTGCTCGCCGTGGTGCGCGGAGCCGGGGTGCAGAACGTGGGACTGGTAGCCGCGGAGGAAGACGCGCCGTGAACCTGCGCACGCCCGACCGGGAAGGTCCGCCGGGCAAGGTCGCGGGGATCCTCGGTACCGTCGCGGTGCACGCCGCCGCGGTGGGCTTTCTCTTTACCCAGGTCCAGCCCACCGAAGCGAGCCCTCCGGTGTACGCGGTCGAATTGGTGGCCGCGCCGGCGCCGGCGCCGAGACAGCGGCTGGCCCGCGAAGCGGTCCCGACACCGCCGCCGGTGGAGAAGCCGGCGCCGGTCGAGCCGCAGCCACCCAAGCCGGCCAGGACCCCGCCGGCTCCGGTGCCCAAGCCGCCGCCGCCAACTGACACCGAGCGGGAGCCGCCACCCCAGACCGCCGCTCCCATGGCCCCGATCGAGGGCGAGACGCCGAGCACCGGTACCGACGTCGCCACGATCAAGACTCCGGGATTGCAGTTCCCCTTCCCCGAGTACCTGCGGAACATCGTCACTCAGGTGTACCAGCGGTGGGATCGCGAAGCCGCGCGGCAGAACAGCTTCGCCGAAATCAGCTTTTTCATTCTCCGGGACGGTTCGGTGCGCGATATCCACTTCGTCACTCGCTCGGGGACCTTCGGCTTCGATCTCAGCGCTCAGGGCGCCATCGAGGCCGCCGGCAACTCCAAAGCTTTCGGGCCCCTTCCCGACGGTTGGGAAAACGACGTCCTGCCCGTGAGCTTCTACTTCAAGCCTTCCTCGTGATGAGACGAATTCTGACCGTCGTGGCGGCACTGGCCGCCGCCGCCCCTCTCGCTTCGCCGCGCGCGCTGCAGGCTCTCGCCCAAGACACCAGCCAGGTGAGGGAAGGGGTGCGCGTGGGGGTCGAGTACCAACCCGGCACCCGTCCCGGCCTGGTCGTGCTCCCCGGCTCGGGGCTCGATTCGGCTCGCGCCATCATCCGCCGCGATCTGGACTACACCGACCGGTTCGAGATGGTGGTGGTGGCCGATGCCCCCAATGGCGGCGAGGGTCTGGGCACCAGCTACGGCATCTATAAGACGCTGGGGGCGCAGCTCGCCGTCGAGCTGGCCGCGGCGCCGGGTGGACTGACCGCACGGCTGCACGACCTCAACGCCTCGAGGGTGCGCAACGAGCAGACGATGTCGCTGCCGGCGCCCACCGATCCGGGATACCGCCTGGAGGTGCACCGGATCGCCGATGAGATTGCGCGGTGGGCCAGTGGCACGCCCGGTTTCGCGGCCAGCCGCCTCCTCTTCGTCTCCGGGGGCCGGGTCTACCGGGTAGATAGCGATGGCGACCAGGCGATTCCCATCACCGCGGCGGGCGGCACCGCGCTGTCGCCGGTCTGGGCGCCCGACGGGCAGCGCATCGCCTACACCCGGCTCGAGGCGGGCCGCGGCGGCGTGGTGGTGCACTCGCTGGTGAGCGGGGCCGCGCTGGTGGCGCCGGGTTCCCAGACGGCGCTCAACATCACTCCGTCGTTCTCGCCCGACGGCCGCACCCTCGCCTTTGCGCACTCGGACGAGGGGGGAACCGACATCTACACCTCCAACGTCATTGATCGCTGCTGCGCGCAGCGGTTGACCGTGGGACGCTATGCTGACAACTTATCTCCAACGTTTTCGCCAGACGGCAGGCGCATCGCCTTCATCTCGACCCGCGCCGGGCCTCCGCAACTCTACGTAATGGCCGCCAACGGCACCGACCAGGAACTGCTGGCGCCCTTCGATTTCGGCGCCACCGGAAGCTCCAACGGCCCCGAATGGTCGCCGGACGGGGCCAACGTCGTATTCCACCGTGAAGTCTCCCGCAGTCCGCAGCTCTTCCTCGTGGACGTCGCGGGCCGCCGGGTCAGGCAGCTCACTTCGTCGGGCCGCAACGAAGACCCGACCTGGGCGCCCGATGGGCGGCACGTCGCGTTCGTCTCGGATCGCAGCGGGCGGCGGCAGCTCTGGATCATAGACATCGAAACCGGCCGGGTTCGGCAGCTGGCGACGCCAGGAGCCGCCCGGCTCCCTGCATGGTCCCGGCGGCTGGGCCGGACCGCGGTCTCCACCAACCCCTGAACGCCGTAGTCACCCTGAACACGGAGAGATGATGCGCGCTTCCCCCAAGCTGATGCTCCTGGCCGCAATCACTTTCGCCGCCGCCTGCGGCGGAAGCCCGCCGCCGGAAGAGCCCGCGCCGGAGCCGGCGCCCGCGCCCGCGCCACCCCCGCCGGCCCCCGAACCCGTGGACGACAGCGCGGTGCGCGAGCGCATGGAGAGCGAACGTATGGCCAGCGAAGCCGCCGAGCGCGCCCGCGCGGTGACCGCCGAGCTGGGCACGATGATCAATTTCGAGTACGACCAGGCCACGGTGCGTCCGGCCGACCAGGGAACGCTGGACCGCAAGGCCGCCATTCTCTCGGCCAACCCCAACGTGCGGGTCCGCGTCAGTGGCCACGCCGACGAGCGCGGCTCGGACGAGTACAACCTGGCTCTGGGCAACCGCCGCGCGGCGGCCGCCAAGCGCTATCTCGAAAACAAGGGCATCGAGGGCTCGCGCGTGGAGGTGGTCTCCTATGGCGAGGAGCGCCCACTCAACCCCGGCAGCGACGAGGCCGCGTACGCCCAGAACCGCCGCGACGAGTTCGAAGTCACGGCCGGCGGCGACAACATCGTCGCTCCGCAGTGATGAAGCCGGCGTACTGGGTCCTGGCCGGCGCGCTCGCCCTCGGAGCCTGTGCCTCCAAGGGCGACGTGCAGATGGTGCAGGGTGAGGTCGCGCTGCTGACGGCGGAGACCTTCCGGCGGGACTCGGTCCGCGCGGCGCAGCTGACGGAGGT
>JACCQZ010000133.1 GCA_013813875.1 Gemmatimonadales bacterium
TGAGCCGCACGTAGCCGCGCACCGGCAGTTGGGCCACGTCGCGGAGCGCGCGATAGAGAAAGCGGCTGTCCCAGTCGGCCGGGTCGGCCAGCAAGACCACGCCGGGCGTCGGTGCGACGGTCACCAGGTGCAGCCGGACGTCGGTGCGAGGCTCCGAGTCGGCCACCTCTCGCAATGCCACTCGCAGCACCTGCTCGCCCCGGCCGACCGCCGCTGAGGGCACCGGAATTCGGGCACGGCCGAGCGACCCGCTCCGGAACCGGACCGTTCGCCGCCCCACCCGCGTGCTGCCGGCGAGTACCTCAACGATCACGCTGTCCGGCGCCTCCCCCGCCACCGCCTGTACCTCTACTTCCAGCGGGATCGAGTCTCCGGCGGAAACCCGGGCGGGGCCCGACAGGCGGGTCAGTGCGAGGTCGCTACGGGCGGTGCGGGGAAAGACCCGGATCCCGCTCCGCCCCAGCAGCTCGGGGGCAATCTCCGGAGCATCCTCGATCTCGCCATCGGTGACGACGATGACCGGCCGGTCCGAGGCCGACGCGGCGAGAAGCGCCGGAGCCAGTAGTGAACGACCCCGGGTGGGAGCCGAATCGGTGGTGATCCGCTCGTCGCCAAACCGGCGCACCTCGCCCCACCGTGCCGCAGAGTCGCGCGCCTCGATCCAGCGTCCACCCGGCGCCCCGAAGCTGAGCGACGCGTCCAGCAGCACCAGGGGCCGCTGCCGCGCGGCGGGAGCGGGGCAACTGATATTGAGCAGCAGCACCCCGAGCGCCGCCCACGCCACCGCGCGGCACGCCATCGGCACCCAGCCGCGTCTTCCCACTCGCTCCAGGCGCAGGTAGGTAAAGGCGGCCAGCCCCGCCGCGAGCAGTGCGACCAGCACCGCGCCCGCGATCACCGACTGTTCGATCCGGCGGCCTCGAGCGCCTGGGAGAGCTCGAACCGCCCCTCGTACACCGCTCGGCCCACGATCACGCCGGCCAGTCCCGCATCGCGCACGGCGTGGATATCCGCCAGGCTGGCCACTCCTCCACTGGCGATGACCTCCGCGCCGGCGAGCTGCAGCGCCAGAGCGCCGGCGAGGTCAGGGCCCTGCAGCATCCCGTCGCGGGCCACGTCGGTATGAATGAGCGTCACCACACCCTGCGCCACCACCCGCCGGGCCAACTCCTCTGCCCGCATATCCGTGGCCTCCGTCCACCCCCGTACCGCCACCATCCCGCGGCGAACGTCCACGCCCACGGCCAGCTGCCGCGGGGTGGCGATCTCGAGCGCCGCGGGGACAAAGTCCGGGTCGAGCGCAGCCGCCGTCCCCACCACCAGCCGTGTCACACCGAGCGCCAGTCCATCGCTCACTCCCTCGAGCGAGCGAACTCCGCCACCGAGCTGAATGCGAGCCCGCCCCTTCACTTCTCCTACGATCCGCCGCACCACGTCAAGATTCTCGCCCTCCCCAAACGCCCGATCCAGATCCACTACATGAATCCACTCAGCCCCCTGCTCCACGAACAGCCGCGCCACCGCGACGGGATCGTCCCCGTACACAGTTTGCCGCGCCGCCTCCCCCTGACTGAGGCGAACCACGCGGCCGTTGCGGATGTCAATGGCGGGGAGGAGGAGCAAAGGGGCGAGTGGAAAGGGGAAAGGGGAAAGGGAAAGTAAAAAGGGGCGAGCGGAGGTCCGAAGCTGAGGGCAGGTAGCGTGACTTTCGACCTGCCACTTCAACTTGCTACTTTCCCCTTTTACCTGGTCCCTTTCTATTCCGCCGCCAACATCGCCTCACCCCGCATCATCCCCAGCAACCGCTCCCGCTCGCGCTCGAACTCCGCGCGCTCGCTCGGGCTGATGGGTGAGCCGTTGCCCAGCTCCACTCGGCGGGAGTCTTTGGCGATGCCGTTGACGCGGAACTCGTAATGCAGGTGGGGGCCGCTGGCGAGGCCGGTCGAGCCCACGTAGCCGATGGTCTGGCCCTGCTGTACCCTGCTGCCAGAGCGTATTCCCCGGGCAAAGCCGCGGAGGTGGCCGTAGCGGGTGATGATTCCGTTTCGGTGGCGCAGCTCGATGAGGTTGCCGTAGCCGCCCGCCCTGCCGGCTCGGAGCACGACGCCGTCGCCCGCGGCCATGACCGGCGTGCCGGGTGCCGCGGCGTAGTCGGTGCCTTGGTGCTTGCGGGTAATCCCCAGCACCGGGTGGCGCCGGGCTCGGGCAAAGCTGGACGAGATGCGGCGGAACTGTACCGGCGCACGCAGGAACGCGCGGCGGAGAGAGTTGCCTGCGGCATCGTAGAAAGCTGGCCGGCCACCTCCCTCGTAGCGGAAGGCGGTGAGGCTCTTGCCGGACATCTTGAGGTCGCTGGCCAGCACCCGCCCGAAGCGCACCTCGCCGTCTTCCGACATCAGCCGCTCGAACAGCACTCGGAACCGGTCACCGGACTGGACGTCGCGGGTGAAGTCCACCTGCCAGGCGTACACGTCGGCGATGTCCCAGGCCAGCCGCTGCCGGCCCGCTTCATCGAGCTGAGCGTCATTCACGTGGGTGTCCAGCGCCTCATACAGATTGTTATTGATCGCCCCTTCGACCACCAGCGGCTCCGCTCTCCATTGTATGGCCTCCACTACCGGGTCCCAGCCGTCGGCGATCCGGCGGAAAGTGACCCGCTGCTCGGGGGCGGTGCGGACGCTGATGTGGGTGGGAAGCGAGTCGGGAGCGGGACGCCGGAAGTTGAAGACGAGGCCCGAGCGCAGCCGGCGGGGATCCAGCGAGAACGATGGATCGAGCCCGGTAAAATCGAGGTCCACCACTCCCTGCCGGGCCATGAGCAGGGAGATCGTCTCGCCCCGGCGGAGGGTGTCGGCCGTCTCGGTCCACTTCTTTTCCACCGGCGCCGCCGGGGTGACCTCGATGGGCCGAGCCACCACCACGTCCAGCCGCGACCAGGGCCAGCGTCCCATCGCGGCGAAGACCGCGGCCGCCGCAAAGACAGCGAGCGCGATGCCGAGGCGGAGCGACCTCATCAGTCCATCTGCCGGCGGATGAAGGTGGGGATCTCCATTTCGGGTATATCGGCAGACGGAGTGGGCGGCGGCGCCTGCGCCACCCTGGGCTGCACCCGGGGAACCGGCTGCACCGCGGGCTGAGAGGGCGACGAGGGACGTTGCCGGCTGGCGGGAAAGCTGATCACGCCCGCCGCACCCGACACCCGGCCGGTGGACTGGTCACCGCTGACCGCGCGGTCAAACCCGGTGGCGATGACAGTGACCCGCACCTCACCGTGCATGGCGGGGTCGTTTCCGGCGCCGAAGATGATCTCGGCGTCGTCGCCCACCGCATCGTGGATGATGTCGTTGATCTGGGTGGTCTCGCCCAGGGTGAGATCGTCGCCGCCGATGATGTTGATGAGCACACCCATGGCGCCGGCGATGGAGATGTTGTCGAGCAGCGGACTGGAGATGGCCTGTTGCGCCGCCTCCAAGGCCCGATTCTCGCCCCGGCCGATCCCCGTCCCCATGAGCGCGGCGCCGCCGTTCTGCATGACCGTGCGCACGTCGGCGAAGTCCACGTTGATGATGCCGGTGCTGGTGATCAGGCTGGCGATGCCCTGCGTGGCGTGGAGCAGCACTTCATCGGCCTTCTTCAGGGCGTCCTGAAACGGAATCCCCTTGCCCACCACCGCGAGCAGCCGCTCATTGGGCACCACGATCATGGTGTCCACGTTTTTCCGCATCTCGGCGATCCCGGCGTCCGCCTGCTTCATCCGCCTTCGTCCCTCGAAGAGAAACGGCTTGGTGACGATCCCGACGGTCAGTGCGCCGGCCTCGCGCGCCATCTGCGCCACGACCGGCGCGGCGCCGGTGCCGGTGCCGCCTCCCATTCCGCAGGTGACGAAGACCATGTCGGCGCCCTGCACCGCCGCCGACACCTCGTCCCGGGTCTCTTCCACCGCCTGCCGGCCGATCTCCGGCCGGGCGCCCGCCCCCAGCCCGCGAGTCAGCTTGCGGCCGATTTGGATCTTGATGTCGGATTTCGACATCGCCAGCGCCTGCGCGTCGGTGTTCACCGAAATGAACTCGACGCCGCCGAGCTGGTCCTCGATCATCCGGTTGACGGCGTTACCGCCGCCGCCGCCGACGCCGACGACCTTCATCCGCGCGGTCTGCACCGCGCTCTCTTCCAGCTCAAAGATCATGATTGATTCCCCTCGACCGGACTCAGAAGAAATCCTGGAGCCACCGCTTCACCGGAGCAAGCACCTTCTCCACCGCGGGCGACTTTCGGCTGCTCGCTCCGAAGCCGCTCGTCATTGCAACCTGCCGCGCGCCATAGAGTACCAGACCGGCCGGTACCGCCATGCGGGGAGATTCGACGCTATCCGCCAATCCTCGCAGCCGCTGGCCCGGAACGCCGCAGCGGGCCGGCATGGCGAAGACCTCACGGGCGAGCTCCACGATGCCGGGGGTCAATGCTCCACCACCGGTGAGGACGACTCCGGCCGGCAAGCGATCATGATAGCCTGCGCGCGTCATCTCGTCGAGCGCATACTCCAGCACTTCCTGGAGCCGCATGTGCATGATGTGCGCCAGCACTCGCCGCTGGGCGTTGCGCGGCCCCTGGCCCGGCGTGCTCGGCAGATCGAAGGCATCGCTCTCCGGCACCAGCGGCTCGAACCCCGCTCCGTAGCGCTCCTTCAGCCGCTCGGCATCGAGCTGGGTGACCTGAAGGCCGTGCACGATGTCGCCGGTCACGTGGCCGCCGGCGCAGAGCAGCGAGCCGGTATGGCGAATCTTTCCGTTGTGAAAGATGGAGACGTTGGTGGACCCCCCGCCCAGCTCCACGATGGCGCACCCCAGCTCGATCTCGTCCGCCGTCAGCACCGCCAGCGAGGCGGCCAGAGGCTCCAGCACGAACTCGGCGACGTGGTAGCCGGCCCGCTCGACGCACTTGCGCAGGTTCTGCAGCACGCTCGAGAGCACCGTCACCAGATACACCTCGGCCTCGAGCCGCGAGCCGCTCATGCCGATGGGCTCGTTGACCCCGGCCTGCTGGTCAATCAGGTAGTCCTGGGGGATGGCGTGGAGCAGTTCGTGGTCGCGGCCGAAGCTGACGTTGCTGGCCATGTCGTTGACCCGGGCCACGTCGCTAGTGCGGATCTCGTCGCCGGTGACCGACACCATGCCATGCGAGCTGCGGCCGGCCATGTGCTCTCCAGCGATGCCGCAGTACACCGAGCCGACCTCGACCCCGGCCATCCGCTGGGCGCTCTTCATCGCTTTGTCAATGGCGCGCGTGGTCTCTTCGATGTCGCGCACCACCCCCCGCCGGATTCCGCCGCTGCGCTCCACGCCCAGGCCCAGAATCCGGGCTCCGACCTCGCGCACGTCCCCCGTCACCTCGGCGATCACCGCGACGATCTTGGTCGAGCCGAGATCGAGCCCGGCGACGATCCGTTGCGGCTGAGCGCTCATGCCCGCGACCAGCGGACGATGACCTGGCCGGCGAAACGCCCGTCGAGTTCCTGGAACTGCCGCCCTTGCCGGGCGAGGGTTTGCTCCACCGCCGTCACCGCTCGAATGTCCTCCGCCGTAAGCTTCGGGCCAAACCAGAACCGCCGCCCCGCCACCTCGAAGACGACGTCGGGGCCCACCCGCCACGCCGCGTCAATCCGGGCGAACAGTGCGGGCCCCTGGTCGCGCGCCCGGCCGAGCGCTCCCGCCACCAGCGCGCCTCCCCCGATCAGGATCGGCAGGTCCGGCGCGGAGGCCGATGGATCGAATGGCAGCAGCTTGCCGTTGGCGTCAACCAGCGCGAGCCCCTGTCCCCGCGGGGTGAGCGCCACGGGCGCCGCCTCATCGAGAGAGAGCGTCAGCGTGCCCGGCATTCGGCGCCCGACGTTGGCAGCGGTCACGCCCGGCAACGCGCGAAGTCGTCGTTCCAGCGGCCGGGGATCGTCGAAGACGCTGGCCGCGGGAGCGAGTTGCATCGCCGCCATCAGCTTTGACGGAGCAAGATACTGCAATCCCGAGATCTCCACCCGCCGGACCCGGAAGAACGCGAGTCGTCGCAGCAACTGCGGCAGGGCAACCCAGAGCAGAAGCGCCGCGGCCGCGACGCCCAGCAGCTTCCAGGCCAGCTTCAGGCGGCGCCCAGCCACCGCACCAGCTCGGGCGCGACTCGGGTTATGTCCCCTGCCCCCAACGTCAATACCACGTCTCCCGGCCGAAGCGCTTCATAGACGCGCCGGCCGACTTCGGGCCGTGAGGGCTCGAAGCGAGCGTCGGCGCCCGCGCGCTCGGCGGCTTCGGCCACCTGACGTCCACTCACCCCGACTATCGGCTGCTCCCGCGCGGCGTAGATCTCGGTGACGATCACCAGGTCCGCCGCGGCCAGGGCCTCTCCCATGGCCGGGCCGTGCGCCGCGGTGCGGGAGTAGAGATGGGGCTGGAACACCGCCACCAGCCGGCGGCCCGGAAAAGCCTGCCGCGCCGCCGAGAGCGTGGCGACGAGCTCCGAGGGATGATGGGCGTAGTCGTCCACCACGGCCACCCCACCGTGCTCGCCGAAGCGCTCGAAGCGGCGGCCCACTCCCTGGAATTCGGCGAGCGACGCGGCGGCCTGCTCCAGCGAACCACCGAGCGCGTCCACCGCCCCCAATGCAGCCACGGCGTTCCGCAGATTGTGCACTCCCGGCACCCGGAGATTTACCGCGAGCGCGCGCCCGCCGGGCCAGACGATGCGCGCCTCGGTGCGATCCGCCCGCTGCACCACCTCGGTGATGCGGAGCTCGGCTTCGTCGGCGAATCCGAAGCGCCTGACTCTGTTGCCCCGGAGCCGGCTGCCTACCAGGCGGGCCCCGGGATCGTCCGCGCTCACCAATGCGATGGCGGCGCGGCCGGCGAACTCCACGAACGCATCCTCCAGCGCGGCCATTGACCCGTAGCACTCGAGATGGTCGGGCTCCACATTGTTCACGATAGCCACGGTGGGGTGGAGCGTCAGGAACGCCTGGTCGTACTCGTCAGCCTCTACCACGAAAAGATCGTCGCCCGCCAGATGAGCGTTGCCGCCCCAGGCGCTCACCCGGCCTCCGGCGATGCCGGTGGGAGCCAGCCCGGCCGCCGTGAGCGCCACGGTGGCCATGACGGTGGTGGTGGTTTTGCCGTGCGTGCCCGATACCGCCACCGAGCGGGCGCTCCCCACCAGCGATGCGAGCGCTTCCTTGCGCGGTACCACCGGCAGGCCGAGCGCGCGCGCTCGCTGCAGCTCGGGGTGGCCGACCGAAACCGCGGCGGTGACGATCACCGCCCGCGCGCCCTCGACGTGGGATGCGTCGTGGCCCTGCACGACCTTGACGCCCATGGCGGCGAGATCAACGGCGCCGGCGGGATCGGTGTCGCAGCCGCTCACCGCGACGCCGCGCCGGCGAGCGATGAGCGCGAGCGCACTCATACCAGCCCCGCCGATTCCGACAAAGTGGACAGGGCGCTTGTCCGTGGGATTGAAGAGGTCCATTGTGGATGAGCTAATGTAAGCCGGCGCCCGGGTATCTCAAAGAGCGCGAGCCTGGATCAGCGTCAACAAATTCGACACTATGTCGGCCGCCGCGTGGGGCCGCCCTCGCGCCAGCGCTCGCTGCGCCATCAGCTCACGTTTGGAGTCGTCGCGCAGCAAGCCGGCGATCATCTGCCCCAATCGCGCCGGCGTGAGCTCGGCCTGCGGCAGCAGAGTGGACGCGCCCGCTTCGGCCAACACCCGGGCGTTGTGGGTCTGATGGTCCGCGGCCGCGGTAGGAAGCGGCACCAGAATGCTGGGCAGCCCCCAGGCACAGAGCTCGGCCACGGTAATCATCCCCGCCCGCGACACCACCAGATCCGCCACCGCGTAGCCATCCGCCATCGGGTCCAGAAAGTCCACCACCTGCACCTGCGGCGGACGATGATAGCGCTCGAACTCCGCGTGAGTTCCCCTGCCCGTCACCCAGATGATCGCCGCTCCGCTCTCGGCCCCGACGTCCAGCCAGCCTGCCACCGCGCGATTGATGGCCAGCGCTCCCTGGCTGCCGCCGGTCACCAGCACCACCTGTTTCTCCTGAGGGAGACCGAAGTAGCCGCGAGCGGCGGCGCGGCGCTCTGGGGCGGGCGGCACGATCGGATTGCCGGTGTCGAACACCTGGGTCTGCGGACCGAAGCGCAGCAGCCCTCTCGCCTCCGGGAGGCCCAGGTACACATGGCGCACCCTCCGGCTCAGCCATCGGGTGGCGAGTCCCGGGTAGGCGTTCTGCTCCTGCACCGCGCTGGGAACTCCTTTGCGTGCGGCCCACCAGACCACCGGCGCCGACGCGTATCCGCCGGTGCCGAGCACCGCGGCAGGACGTTCCTCGTCAAACAGCCGGTCAACGTGGCGCAGCAGCCGGCCCGCGATGAGCGGCCAGCGCGCGTTCTTCCACCAGGCCCGGCGGTAGATCGGCTCCGAGGGGAGGAGATGAAAGCGGAAATCCCGGGTCGGCAGGATGCGGGCCTCAACTCCACGCACCGCGCCGACGAGTACCGGCTCGAAGTCCGGCGCCAGCTCCTGCAACGCGGCCGCGATGGCGAGCGCGGGCATCAGATGCCCCCCGGTCCCGCCGCCGGCGATGAGGATGGTGCGGCGGGAGGGATTCGGCGGCGTCATCTCGGACCGCCCAAGCTGTCAGGAC
>JACCQZ010000141.1 GCA_013813875.1 Gemmatimonadales bacterium
TTCAGCCGGCAGAGGAGGGAGTGCCGCCTGGAGAGCGGGGCGGGGCGAAGATGATGGTCGAGGAGGGAGTGTTCTCCAATCCCAAGCCGGCAGCGGTGCTCGGCCTGCACATCAATGGCAGTCCGCCTGACGCGGAGGACGACCACGAACGGCTCGGCCGGGCCGCTTAATCGTCAGGGCCGACGATGGCTGCGTCCACCAGTTGGAAGGCCGTGATCAAGGGACGACAGGCGCACGGCTCGACTCCACACCTGTCGGTGGATCCGGTGGTGATTGCGTCCGAGGTCGTGCTGGCGCTGCAGGCCATCCGTTCCCGCCATCTCGATCCCCGCACTCCCAGCGTGCTCACCGTGGCCATGATCCACGGCGGCACCCGGCACAACATCATTCCGGCCGAGGTCGAGTTGGCGGGCACCATCCGGACCTTCGAGAAGTCGGTGCAGGACACGGTGGAGACGCGGATGCGGGAGATCTTCGCGGGAATGACCAAGGCATCACGAGCGGAGTTCACTATCGAGTTCAACCGCTCTCACCCGGTGACAGTCAATGACAGCCTGCTGACGGCACGGCTGGCTCCCGCTCTCGAGCGGCTGCTAGGTCACCGTAATGTGCGGGAGCGACCTCCCATCACCGGAGCCGAGGACTTCTCATACTTCGCCAACCGGGTACCGGGATTCTATTTCTTTCTCGGCGCGGTGCCGCCCGGCAGGAAGTCCGGCGGGCACCATACCCCGACCTTCTATGCCGACGATCGCGCGATCCGTATCGGGATCCGGGCGATGACCGGCTTGGTGCTCGAATTCCTAAGCTCCGCGAAGAATCTCTAAACAGGTGTCACCCTGATCCCGAGCGCGGCGAGGGGGCGGGGGCCGAAGCTCTTCGAGTCCGCCAACTTTCTCTAGGGTTCCCGAGCTTCGGCTCCTTCGCTTCGCTCAGGATGACAAACGGCCTACTGCTCGCCGCTACCGGGGCGCCGACACTTCCGTCATCCACACGTCGCTCTGCTGATCGGGCCGATTCAAGTAGATCCGATTCCCCCGAACCCTGAACCAAGGGCGCACCAGGTCGTCCGATCCCTCGTCGAACCATAGTACGAGCCGGGGAGTTCCCCCGGCTGCAGGCACGCGCCAGATACCGTTCCTCTTCTTATTCGGGCCCTCGCTGACGTAGTACAGGGATTTGCCATCGGGCGACCAGTCCCAGATCCCAAACGGCACCGGCATCGCTTCCCGGGGCAGGGCGACGTAAACGGGCGCCCCGCCGCTCACCGGCACGATCACCATCGCCACGTCGTCTCCCTTCATCACGAACGTCAAGATACGGCGGCCGTCCGGCGACCAGATCGGCAGGTCGCCGCCTTTGACCAGGGTGCGGGGGCGCCCCCACTTCCCTCCGGAGTCACGGCTCACGATCTCGGTCGTTTGCGACGGCTCGAATGCGTCCTTGTGGTAGGCGAGCGTCCGCCCATCCGGCGACCAGGACCCCATCCGGTTCTGGGCGCTGTCGTGCGTGACCTGGACCGGCGTTCCCCCTTCCACATCCATCACGAAGACCTGCCGGAGTCCGTCCCGGAAAGTGTGGTAGGCGATCTCGCGGCCGTTGCGGGAGAACGATGGAGCCATAGCCGGCGTCGGCAGATTGGTGAGCTGCTCCACCTCGCCGCCCTGCAGCGGCATCCGGTAAAGCTGCTGGATCCCGCTCCGATCGGAGTCGAACAGGAGCCACCGGCCGTCGACTGAGATGTCGAACGTCTCGATTTCCTGGCTTCCGCTGGTCACCGGCTGGGCCTGACTCAAGCGCGCCGGTCCCGACTCGAGGATCGGGCTCGACCACACGTTAGCGGTCCTGCTGTGTGCCGAGTAGACCAGTCTGCGGCCGTCGGCCGATGCACTCACGCTGGCGGCGTTCGAACCCGTGGTGAGCCGGAGGGCGTCGTCGGCCGGGCGACCGGAGCGGGACAGCGGCAACTGGTAGATGTCTCGTCCGCCGTCCCGGTTGGAGATGTAGAGCAATGATGCCGGCCGAGACAGCCACGCGGGGCTGATGTTCAACGACTGCTCCTCGGTCACCCGCACCGGGGCACCTCCCGCCGCCGGGATAACCCAGACGCTGCTGGAGGCGATATTGCCCAAATCCTCGTTTCGAACAAACTGGCGGTTCCCTGAGACGCATGCTATCCAGCGCCCGTCCGGTGACGGGCTGCAGGAATGCGCCTCGGCGAGTCGTGTCAAGGGACGGCTCGGTCCTCCGTTCACCGGCCGGGTAAAGACGGAGTCACCCAGCGGATACACGATCGATTCTCCGTCAGGCAGCCAGGCCGCATCCAGCCAGGCGGCGGGAGGGCGCGGCACCAGCACCCGAGGCACTCCGCCGAATGCGGGCATCACCTCGATGCCGCGCTCTGAGCCGAACACCAGTCGTTGACCATCCGGAGACCAGCGGGGGAAGCGGGCGTACCCCGCGTTCTCGGAAGTCAGCGCGACCGGAGTGCCGCCTTCGACCTGACGCACGTATAGCCGCGTGATACCGATCGGGCCCGCCACGAAGGCGACGAACTTACCGTCGGGTGAGAGCGCGGGGTCCAGTTCGACTCCCGGTGACAGCGTCAACTGCAGCCGGCGCCCCAGCCGGACCTCTGCCGGTCTTCCCATCAGCACCAGCGCAGCCACCACGGCGATGATCACCATCGCCGCCGCCCCAAGCCACCGAGCCCAGGTGCCGCGTGTGTTGCCCGCTGTCGCGGTCTTCATGGGACGAGTCGTGGTCGGTGTGGTTCCACCACTCGGCGTGGCCAGCGGCTCGAGCTGAGCCAGCAGCTCGTCGGCGCTCTGCCACCGGTCGGCCGGGCGCTTGGCCAGGCATTTCATGATCACGTTCTCGAGTCCGGGCGGGCAGGCCGGCCGCCGGCTGCACAGCGGCTCGGGCGGCTGGGTGACGTGGGCCGCGAGCAGCTCCTGTGAGGTGCGCCCGATGAACGGTGTCCGGCCCGAGATCAGCTCGTAGCCCAGCACGCCGAGGGCGTAGACGTCGACCCGCTGGTCGATGTTCGATTCGCCGACCGCCTGTTCGGGCGCCATGTAGGCGGGGGTCCCGAGGGCGACGCCGGCACTGGTGAGCTGCTGCCTGCCGGTAGCCTCGCTCAGCGCCTTGGCCACGCCGAAGTCGGTCACCAATGCATGCCGCCCGGAGAGCAGAACGTTGTCGGGCTTGATGTCCCGGTGGACCACGCCTCGGGCATGGGCGTAGGACAACGCGTCGCACACCTCGATCATGATCTTCACCGCTTCGTGGATCGGCAGCTCTCCCTGCTGCGACAGTCGCCGGCGGAGTGACTCGCCTTCCACGAACGGCATGACGTAGTACAGGAACCCACCGGATTCGCCGGAATCGAGCAGGGGCAGGATGTGCGGGTGCTGGAACCGGGCGGCGGTCGTGATCTCCTGGAGGAACCGGTCGGCCCCGACCGACGCTGCCAATTCGGGCCGGAGGACCTTGACCGCTACCTGGCGGCGGTGCTTCA
>JACCQZ010000145.1 GCA_013813875.1 Gemmatimonadales bacterium
CCACCGTCTCTTCGGCAAAGCGGATCGCGTCGGCCACCGCGCCGAGCACCTGGGGGGCGCAGCGCACGCTGTAGGCGTCCTGCACCCGGGGATCGTCCTCCCGGTGAGACTCCCGGATCTCGCTGTCCTCCAGCAGCTCCCGCATGAGCGCGGCCGCCTCCAGCTGGCCCCGGTGGGGCCTGGCCTGGTGAATCCGTGCGTCGAGCGGCGCCGGTGTGCCCCGGAGCGCCTCCAGGCTCATCGCCGCCGCCGCGGTGGCGCTGCGCCAGAGCACGTTGGCGTCGTGCACCAGCAGCGCGAGGATCGCGGTCTGCGCCTGGGTGCCGTTGATGAAGGCGAGACCCTCTTTCGGGGCGAACCGGTAGGGCGCCAGCCCGGCCGCGGCGAGCGCCCGGGAGGCGGGAACGCTCCCCCCATCGAGCAGCACGCTCCCTTCCCCCATCAGCGCCAGCGCGATGTGACTCAGCGGAGCCAGATCGCCGCTGGCGCCCACGCTTCCCTGCTCCGGCACCAGGGGAACGACACCGGCGTTGAGCATGGCGACGAGCGCGTCCAGCAGCTCGGGGCGGACTCCGCTGGTCGGCCGGAGCAGCACGTTGGCCCGCAGCAGCAGCACCGCCCGGACCACCCCTGGCGGCAGCGGAGCGCCGACGCCGGCGGCGTGGCTTCGGATCAGATTGGTCTGGAGCTGCTCGAGCTGCTCGGGGGCGATCCGGACGGTGGCGAGCTTGCCGAACCCGGTGTTGATCCCGTAAATGGTCTGCCCCGAGGCGATAGCCGATTCTACCAGGCGCCGGCTTTCGATCAGCGCCTGCCGCGCCTGGGGAGCCACTGAAACATTGACCTCGGGCTCACGCGCCGCCCGAACCACATCGGCCACCGTGAGCGAGCAGCCGTCAAGCAGGCAGGTTGTCGGAGGCATTAGCGGGCGGTGAGGATGAGCTCGGGATTCCCCGGGTCGGCCTGATAGGCCCAGTCGAGAATCAGGAAGGTCTCTCCCACGTGGGTAACCCTCACCGCTCCGTACCGGCTGAACCCATCGCCGCCGTCCATCTCGAACACGTAGCCGAAGCCGGGGGACGCCTGAATCGGCGTGGTCCGATAGGCCCGATCCTCGGCGAAGTCTATGCTGGTGAGATCCTCCACCGGCGCTTCGCTGTAGAACTCCACCCCGGTGCCGGCCCGAATCGGCGTCAGGAAGAGATCGCCCGATTGGTCCCGGTCCACGAAGAAATCAATCGCCGCCGAGCCGCCGGCGAGCACCAGCCCGAGCTCGTTGCTGTCGGCGAGACCGTCGCCGTCAATGTCGTCCCAGAAGCGAAACCCGCTGCCGTCGTCCTGGGTCTGAAAGGCAAAGAGGGCCACGTTTCTGGCATCCGCACGCGGCGTGTCGGTGCGCAGCGGCGACCGGCCGCTCTCCAGTCCGTCCACGCTCACCGCCGATACGCTGAAGCAGCGGGGCTCCCCATTGGTCAGCGCACCGACGATGAACTCCGGGGCCACGGTGGTACCCTCCAGTTCCGAGGTGGAGCCGCACTCGTCCCGATCGAGATCGTACGCGGTGCTGTAGACCCGATAGTTCTGGAAGTTGGCCTCGTCCGAGACGAAGGAGTTATCCGACCAGGTGAGCGCGACGGCTCCGTCGAGCGTGGTGCTGCTGAGCGTGGCCGGTGTGTCAGGGGTCTCGCCCGGCCCCGTGTTCCTGTCGTTCGAGCAGCCTGCGAGCAACACCAGGGGCGAGATCCACCAGCCGCGCATAATCGGTCTCCAGAAAGTGGGATGAGGGGATCCGAGCAGAAGGTATGCCAGGGAGTCGAAGGTCATAGGTCAAAGGTCAAAGGTCGAAGGTCCGCGGGGGCGGAGGCTCGGTGCTGCAGGACCTTCGACCTTCGACCTTCACCCCGGCTCACTCTTCAAAGGTCGTCTGATCGTAATCGAACTTGAGATCCGGCAGATCGGTCAGGTAGATCGAGAAAAAGAACGCGAAGTTGCCGTTGGGATTGCGGATGAAGTTGAACCCCGCGCGCCACTCGTGCAGATCGCGCTCCAGCCGCACTACCTGGGATTCGAACTTTCCGTCGGTGATGTTGTACTGGGATGACCACGAAAGCGACCAGAACGGCGTCGGCGAGAAGTTGGTGGAGAAGCCGAGGCTCTGGGCGTCGTCGAGAGAGGTCACGCCCGGAGTGGGCCGGCGCCGGGTCAGCGAGTAGTTGAAGCTGGCGGAAAAGCTTCGGGCCGCCCGCAGCGGCGCCTGCGAGGTGCTGTAGAAAGAGCCGGGGCGCGATCGGCGGCCCGACTCCGCGACGTAGGACGGTGGCAGCTCGCGGCCTCGTCGCTCGGTTCCGATCGAGTCACCGTCACCACCCAGGCCGAAGATCGAGCCGATGGCCCGAAAGGTATTGCCCGAAACGGCAAAGCTGGCGCTCACGCTCTGCAGGAAGAGATCGAAGCGGGCCGCGTCGGTGCCCACCTCTCCGTCCCACAGATCGTGGGTCAGGCTCAGGTTGAACCCGGGCACCAGATCGCTGAGCAGCGAGTTGGTCACCTGGTCGGTGGCCCACCCGGTCCGGCCCGGCCGCTTGGCCTGCTCGAAGTCGTAGGTGATCGAGCTGGTGCTGATGCTGAGGAGCCGGAGCTTGGCATCGTTCACCGATGCGGTGTCGCCCTGGGGCGGGCGGCGCTTTCCCTCGAAGGTCTGGCTGAGACCGACGCTCACCCGCTGCGAGGCCTCGCTCCGCAGTACGACCTCCTGACCGGGGCCGGCGACCGCCCGGGCGTACTCTTCCGGCACGTTCGCCGCCGGCTCGTAGCTCCACGAGATGGCCGGCGAGAAGCTGTGGCGGATCCGGCTGAGCGGCCCGACGCCGGGATAGAAGCCGAAGAGCGTGGGAGACGCGGTGGCGCCGAGCTGAAACCGCTTGCCCTGGCGGACCCAGCCGCCGTTGGTGTTCCGGTTCCTCAGCGCGAACGGGCCCGACGTTGTATTGGCGATGCCCAGAGCCGGCTGCAGCTTCCACGACCCCCGAAACAGCACCGGGAGGTTGATGCCGGTGTCCCAGTCGAGCGAGCTCTGGAACTCTCCAGGGAAGGTCTGGGTGACTTCCAGGGAATCGGTGGGATCAGGAGTCGAGGGATCGTCCTGGAAGAAGCGCACCGAGTCTCGGCCGCTCGTCATCTCATCGGAGGCCTGCAGCGAGTTCTGCCAGTTGAATGATCCGAATCGGACCGGCGTGTCGAAGTTGAGGGCGGTGATCCGGCTGGTGCCGGTCTGCTCCAGGGTGTCGAGCAGCCCACCGGGCAGGACCTGGACCAGATCGCCCAATGGCGTGCTCGAGGTGGTGTTGTTGGTAAAGCTGAGTCCCGGCGACCAGGTGATGTCCCTGCCCAGCGCCAGCGGCACCGGGGAAATGGTGAGCGCCGGCAGCAGTTGTTGCACCCCTCCTTCGGTGAGGCTCTGCCGCCGATTTCCGCCCAGGGTGAGCGTCCCCCAACCGTATCGCTTGGAGAAGTTGGCCGAGCTGGTGATCTGCTGGGTGTTCTGCAGCGGATCAATCGCGTTCTGCTGCACTACCGCCGTGTTGCTGGCGTAGTTGATCCCGAAATTGAGGCTGGTGCTGAGGTCGAAGGTCTGGCGGTGATCCCACCGAAGGGTCAGCCCCGAGCCGCCGCCGACCTGCCGCTGCTGGTTGAAGCCGATGGTGCCGTTCACGAACCGGTCGAGCCAGTTATACGACCCGGTGATGCCGTACTGCACGTAGCGGTTGGCGAACCAGTCGAGCCGTCCGGTAAAATCGAGATAGTCGTTGGGGGCCCAATAGTAGCCGACGTTGGTGACCTGCCGGTTGTACGACGGCGAGGGCCGCACCAGATCGTTGATCCCGAACTGGGGAATGAGAATCCCCGAGCGCCGCCCTGGCCGCACGTCCTGAAAGATGAAGGGCAGCCAGAGCACCGGAACGTCGCGCACGTAGAGGGTCACCGGCCGGGCCACCAGTACATTCTGCGATACCCATTTGACCTCCCGAGCGGAGAAATGATAGTGGGGGCTCGGAAGATCGCAGCTGGTGATCTCGCTGGCGCCGGCGTAGATCCGGCTGGAGCTCGAGTCCTGGGCGACGTTGCCGCGCAGGAACCAGACGGTGGATCCCTCGGTGAAATTGGTGAGCGCGTCGGAGATCAGCCCCCGCCGGCGGCAGGTGTCGTAGCGGATCCCCTCACCCACCATCACCTGGCCCCGGTCGAAGAGATGGGGGCTGCCGGTGGCATCGAGGAGACAGTTCTCCCGCCTATAGGTGATGTTGTCGGCCTCCAGCAGCGACCCCTGCCGCTCGGTGAGCGCCTGGCCCTCGAGACGCACCCGCTCGTCTTTCA
>JACCQZ010000162.1 GCA_013813875.1 Gemmatimonadales bacterium
GCCCCCGTTTGGCTTGGTTTTATGCGTGCCTCAGGAACCTCGGCAACTCCTGGGGCTGCGATTCTCCGCCTTGCGGCGCAGAGCGTCCATCGCGTCCCTCATGTCCCCGGAATCGAGGTAACCGGAGTTGTACTGCCAGCTGATGAAAGCGCAGGGGTAGGAGCTCTCGAGGAGCGTCGAGCCCCACGACTCGACCTGGCTCGCGGTCATCCTCGAACCGTTGGGACCGCCCTTGATGATGTTCAACCCGGTGATGAGCCCCAGACCGAGCCGGCTCGCGTCGGCGACGTTGCGCCGGATGTGGTCATCAGCGGGACCCTTCCGATAAACGTACTGGGCCCATGCTGCGTCGAGGTGCTGGTAATTGTTGCCCGCCAGATAGGCCGGATCGACGCGGACCACAGTGGGCAGCCTGGGCCACAGCTGCTTGCTATACTTGGCCATTTCCTCCAGTGTGGATCCCGGGATCGGACGGTTACCCTAGTTGACCGGATCGTTGGGCTCGTCGATCAGATAGTGGCCGACGATGGTGCCGTCATTGATGTACGATTCGAAGTCAACGCCCTTGAACCGGTCGATCCGGGCCTTCCACCTATTCAGGCTGAAGTGGCCCTGCTCCTTGTAGTACCTCTCGTTACCGGCCATCATGAGCACGACTTTGCCGCCCCGGTTCTTGATGTTCTCCAATTCGCGCCGGAGAAATTGCGGCCAGATGTTCCGCAAAGCGCCGTTGTAACGGTCTCCGAACGTACTGGTCGGCTGGGCATAGGTGCCGATCGGAATACCGCCGGCGAAGGCGACCGAGGCCTGACCCGGTGCATCGAGCGCGATAACCTCGGTGCCGGTGGAAGCCTCGCCGAGTGGGTTGCCTTCCTCGACGGGGTTGCCTTCATCGATGGAGCCGGCGGGGGAGCTCTCGTCTACCACTCCTGCAGGGGTGCTGCTGTCGGGATCCAGGCCTTCGGTGGAGTCGCACCCGGCAAGGGCGACGGCGATCGCCGCACACGCGGCCAGTCGCAGGCGAGCGATTCTACGGGACAACTTGAAGCTGTGGGTCATACGCGGCTTCTCCTCTCTCCGGAACGACAAGGTTCGGAGGGACACATTGGGTGCGGCAGGCGAGGGGCCATCGCTCGGCACGGCCAAGGCGGCGGCTCATCGTGGATGAGTCCTGACGCAGGGGGATAAGGCAGGTTATCTGCCCAATCCGTATGTTTGTGTTGGTGAAGTACGGGGTACGCTGAGACTAGGGGACTAGTCGTACAGGGCGCAAAGGAATGAGCACCAGGGTGGTCTCATCTCGTTGTCCTGAGCTCGCGCCGGGGACAAGAATGGTGAGGTGGGACACCTTTGTCAAGAGGAAATTGCAGATCCGCATATAGTGCAACGGGCTGCACCCGCTGCCCTTCCGATCGGCGTCCCCCTCCGCGAAATTCCTGCCTGCACTGAATCGGCCTTCAGACCTTACTCCGTCGAGTCACTCGAGTTAATCCAAGCTCGCCCAGCCACTGCCGACCTCCGGTCGCTCTTCGCGTGAGCCGGTGCGAAGGTGGCGCGCACGAGCGCAACGAGAGGGATCCCGTATGCAAGCGTCAGCTGCCGACAAGAGGATTGCATGAGGCCGGGAGAGGCAAGCGGCCTCCAGACAGCGGGACGGGAACGAGAGCTCGTTGCCGGTGCCATCCTCGCGGCCCTGATGGCGCTTGCCCTGGCTTTACGCTTCTGGCGTCTCGGGGAATGGACGCTCGAGGGCGACGAGATCTATACCTTCCGGGATTCGCTCCGCCCGTTGATCGGGAATCCGCGCCCGCTGTTGTTCCTGCTCAACTACTACGTCGTGCGCCCGCTGACGCCGCTCGACGAGTTCGGGCTCCGGCTTCTGCCCGCGTTGTCCGGCGCGCTCACCGTGCCTGCCCTCTACTTCATTGGCCGGCGTCTGGTGGGGGCGCGAGCCGCGTTGTTCGGCGCTCTGCTTGTAGCCCTGAACCCTATGCACGTGTACCAGTCGCAGTACGCGCGCTACTGGTCACTCGTAATTCTGCTCTCGGCGATATACCCCTACGCCCTCTATCTCGGTGTGCGCGAGCGTAGCGGCCGCTGGTTGGCGCTGGGCCTTGTGACGGGTGTGTTGGCGGTGCTGGCGCACCCCATTTCCGTGCTCCTGATCGGTGGTCTGGGTCTGCTCGTCGTGCTGCATCTGCGGCGGGACGTGATAACTCAGCTCTGGAGTCAGAGGGCCGTGCGTTGGATCGCGATCCTGATCGTCATTCTCGCCGTCATAGCGGCGCTGCGCTCGATTGACATGCTGCAGAGCTGGATTTCCGCGCACGATCTGAAGACTCGCGTACCCGATCACTTGCGGGATGCACCCCGAGAGGCCGGGTTGAGGCAATTGGCGATTCTGGGGAACTACACGGATGGCCTGACGCTGCCGGTGACATTGAGCGCTGTGGTGGGAATCTTCCTGCTGTGGCGGCGCGACCGGCCGCTGGCTCTACTGCTGGTATGTCTGTTCATCGTTCCCGTCGCAACCATTCTCCTCCTTTCATTCCGCACTCCGGTTTCCGTCACGTACCTTCTGCCGACGGCGCCGGCGATATTCATCGGAGCGGGCGTGTTTCTCGATCGCCTGGCCGCCGTAGACCTGGGTCTGCGTCCCCGGTGGCTGCTCCCGGCCACGATCACCGCCCTGATCGTGTCGCCCGGGTTGCCGAGCCTGTTCTCCCAGTACCGGGACGGCCGCCGCTATGACTTCCGGCGCGCGGCTGGATGGCTCGAGCCGCGTCTGGCCGACGGCGACGTCGTCTTCTCGGCGCAGTCCCGGGTGCTGACGCACTACCTGCAGGGGAAAGAGGTACAGCCGCTCGCTCCGGATACCGCTGCCATCGCGCAGGCGGCGCGCGCGGTGGACCCCGGAAGAGCACTCTGGATCGTAACGCCGGCGCCTTCGCACACCTTTCGCAGCAGTTTACAGCGGGGTGGTTTGATCGGTTGGCTCTACGGCAACTGCCAGCTTCGTAACAGCTTTGGCGTGGGCCGGATGGATTTCAGACAACAGTACCTCCACATCTATCGCTGTCCGCCCACCGAGCCCGCGCCGGCCGGCGCAGCAGACAAAGCCGGCTCGAGTCCCTTTCGCGCCCGAACCTCGCGATAGAGGTCCTCCCAGCGCTCTGCTACCCTTCTCACGCCGTAGTGGGCTCGAATATGTTCGCGCCCCACTTCTCCCATGGAGCGCCGCTGCGCCTGGGGCAGGTCCATCAGCCGCAGCATCGCCAGCGCCAACGCCGCCGGGTCCTGGGGCGGTACCAGCAGACCGCTCTCCTCGTCGCGCACCACTTCGTGATTGCCGCCGGCCCTGGTGGCGACGATGGGGAGGCCTCCCGCCGCCGCTTCGAGCAGCACCATCGGCATCCCCTCCCAGGCGGACGACATGACGTAGCCGTCGGCCGCGTTCATCAGCTCCGCCACGTCGTCCCGCACTCCGAGAAACCGTACCGAAGAAGTGAGACGTAACGCTCGAGTCAAAGCCTCGGTCTCCGCCTGGAGCGACCCACGGCCCACCAGAAGCAGCACCGCCTCGGGATGCCGCTCGTGCACTGTCACGAACGCCCGCAGCATGTTGGGATAGTCCTTGGCGATTTCGAATCGTCCCACCGCCAGCCAGGCGAACTCGCCTCCGACTCCGAGCGAATGCCGAAAGGCGTCCCGCGCGCCCGCCGGCACGCTGCGAAAGCGCTCCGTGTCCACCCCGTTGGGGACCACCCTGAGGAGCTCCTTGGGCACGATGTCCTCACGGACGAACCGCTCCGCCGCCGCTTCGCTGACGATCGTCATGTGATCCACCAGCGCGTTAGTCAGCCGATAGGCGGCCATTCGCAGCCGGCCGCCCTCGTAGATGTTGTGGATGGTCGAGACCAGTACCGGGACCGGCGCGACCAAGCGGAGCGCCCGAGCCATGAGATTGGCGTGGACCATGTGGCTGTGCACCACGTCGGGCCGCCACTCGCGCACCAGGCGGGCCAGCCGCAGCAACCCTCTGGGATCGGGCAGGCCGCGCCGCATTTCCAATGACTCGGTGGGAATGCCGGCGCTGCGCGCCTGCAGCCCCATCGGCCCCAGCGGGGTGAGCGAGACGATCAACACCTCGTGCCCGCTGGAACGCAGCTCCTGCGCGGCCGAGAGCAGCTGGCTGTCCGCCCCACCCATCCCCATACTGGTCGAGAGAAAGAAGATCCTCATACATCCCGCTCCCGCGACCCGACCACCCCGCGGCGTACCACGCGCTTGAGGCCGGGCGGGATGTACGCGTAGGCGTGCCGCCCGAGGGAATACAGATACATCCAGCGCGGCAGTCCCAGCTCTCGAACGACCTGGGCCTGCACCCGGGCCAAATCCCGCTGCCGCTCGGTGTACTTGAGGGTACGGTGGAAGAAGCTGGATTCGTGCACGAAGTGCTCGCCCACCACCTCGGGGACGTTGGCGAAGCGCCACCCCGACTTGGCCAGCCGAAGGTAGAATCGAAGGTCAATCAGGTTGTTCACCACAGGGTAGCCGCCCACCTCCAGCCAGGCCCGCCGGCGAAAGGTGGCGACGGTATGGGCGATGGGGACGTAGCGCGCCATGGCCGCGATGATGCCCGGGTGCTCGGTAGGGGGCATGCGCACATAGCGCTCGCCCCGACGCTCGTCCATCAACACGTATGAGCCGCCCACCAACCCCACGTCGGGCTGGGCATCCAACAACGCCACCTGGAGACGCAAGCGGTCGGGATAGCTGCTGTCATCGAAGTCCTGCCGGGCGATGTACTCACCCGCGGCCTGGGATACGCCGTAGTTGTACGCGGCCGCGGCGCCCAGGCGCCCGGGCGCGAATACCCGAACCCGGGGGTCGCGGCCGGCCAGCTCGCGAAGCTTGGGGAGGCTGCGATCGGTGGAGCCGTCGTCCACCAGGATGAACTCGAAATCGTCGTAGGTCTGCGCCAGAATCCCCGGGATCGCCCGCTCGAAGAACCCCTCGCCGTTGTACACGGTGCTGACGACGCTCACTTTCGGCGTCATGTCTTTGCGTTTCCGGCATCGATCCGGCCGGGCGCCCTCGCCCACGCCCGCGGACGAGCGGCTCTGGGCCGAGCGGTCACGGCCGCGGGCTGGAACGGGGGCGGCTGCCGTGCGCCTTCGCCCGGCCTCGTGATCCACGCCTGGGACAGGCCGAGGAGAGCGGCCAGGACGAACCAGACCGCCTTGCGATCCTCCCAGGTCAGCGGCAGCATCGCGATCCCGACCGTCGCCAGGAGAACCAGCGCGAACCGTCGCTCGAGGGTGGGAAGCTTCAGCACGGAGAGGAACACGGTGACGAACATCGCCATGTAGAGCACGAAGCCCACCAATCCCTGCTCCACCAGCACGGACAGAAAGGAGTTGTGCGCTACTTGCCCCACTCCCCACGGTCTGACCGCCTTCTTGAAGCTCGACGTGCCGTAGCCAAGCAAAGGATTCTGGGCGAAGGCATTCACGCCGGCCACCCAGATCCGAAAGCGGCCGCCGAGATCAGCCTCCTCCACTTCGGTACCGGTGCTGGCGAGCCGCTGTATCAGGGTGTCGGGGGTATTCACCGCCGCGACGACGAGGGAAACGCTCAGCAGCACCATGGCCGTGGCCCGCCTTACCGGAGACAACCTGGTGACGGTGAGGGGAATGATCAGCAGCCCGACCGCGCTCGCGATCATTCCCCCGCGGGATCCGGTGAGCCCGAGAGCGACCAGCCCGACCAGCAGGTACCCACGAAAGACCCATTGCTGGAGAGGCTTCCGGTAGGTCATCGCCAGGAACCAGGCCATCGGCAGCGCCAGCGCGAGCGTCATTGCCAAGTCGTTGGGGTCGGCTCCCCCGGCGGCGAAGCGGCGCGAGAGGCCCGCCTCCCGCCGATATACCATGAGGGTGTCGAAGGCGGCGAAATAGGCGCCGAACACGTAGGCCGCCAACAGGCCGAGCTGACGCTCCCGCGAGGGGGCTAGCTCCCAGATCAACCACACCACCACCAGGAGCTGCACGAAGGTCCAGAACTTGGCCGGGATTTCCGGCAGGTCGAAGGCCAGCAGCACGCAACCGGCCCAGAACACGAACAGCAGCGCCGCCACGTGAAAGGCGTGCCAGCGCCGAAACCGGCCGGAGATCCCGATGGCCAGCAGGGCCAGGCTCAGCGCCACCCCGCCGGTTACCCGAGGTATGATGGAGATCCCGGGCAGCACGATGACGCCTTCCCACGGCAGTGAAAAAATGAAAATCCACAGAGCGGCGTACGCGACTCGGAGCATTCAGGCGTTCTCGATCAGACGGAGGTAGTGGTCCACGGCCGCGTCCCTGGTAAAGGGCGTAAGCGCGTCGAGGGGGACCGTATCCCGGGGCCGGTCCAGGGCGTGGATCATGGCGCCCGCCAGGGCGGCCGCATCTCCCACCGGCACCAGGGTGCCGAGCCGGCCGTCCTGCAGGATCTCGCGAGGGCCGCTGGGACAGTCGGTGGACACCACCTGCGTGCCCGCAGCCAGTGCCTCGATCAGGACGGTAGGCAGCCCCTCCCAGGCGGAGGAGAGCACGAACAAGGCCGAGCGCGCCATGTAGGCCATGGCGTTCTCCCGGAAACCGGGGAGCGCGACATCGGCGCCTACGCCGAGCTCGCTCACGAGCGCCTCCAGCGCCGGCCGGTCCTCTCCCTCTCCAAGGATAACGAGACGGCCCGCCCGGCGGCCGCGGACCTCGGCAAACGCCCGGATCAGGGTCGGGAAATCCTTCTGCTTGGTCAGCCGTCCGACGGCCAGGATGACCGGTGGATGCCCGGGCTCGAACCAGGGGTGGTCCGGCGGCTGCCGGGCCGCCGTCATGAGGGGCGGCGTGATCACCGGGTTGTAGACCACCTGCACCCGCTCCCGGGACAATCCCGAGGTCCGCGCGAGATCGGCCGCGGCGCCGGCCGAGACGGCGACCACCGAGGTGGCCCAGGGATAGCAGGCGCGGAGCAGGAGAGGCTCGAGCACCGCGCCAAGCCGGCCCTCCTGCCCGGTGGACTGGGACATGGTGTTGTGCACCGTCACCATCACCGGAGTGGCCCCTCCGGCGAGCCTCGCGGCCCACAGCGCGATCAGGTTGGCATGGCTCATGGACGAGACCAGATATCGGGGCCGCTCGCGCCTGAGGTAGCGGGTGAGCGGACCGAGGCTGCGGATGAGGCGCCCGGCGCGGAGATCCACCACCCGCACCGCGGGAGCGAGCTGGGCCAGGAAGACACCGTCGGCGGTCGCAAGCACCAGGTCCACCGGTACGCCCCGCTCGGTGATCCCCTCCACCAGGTTGACGATTACCCGTTGGGCGCCGCCGCCGCGCGCAGACGGCAGGAAGAAGGCAATCGGGTTCCGCCCTGACGTGGTCACGCCCAATCGAACTCCTCGCCCAGCCACTGATACAACTCGCGGTTGTAGGGCTCGAAGTACGCCGCCAGCCGCGCCCGCAGATTGGGAGGCATCTCGCGCTCGTACTTCCCCTGAAGGAATGGCTTGTAGTGAGCGATGCGGTGGGGCCCGAGCCCGAGAAATCGCTGCACCGCCTCGGTGGCGGCGGCGGGGTCCCGGAAGAGCCATTCGCTCTGGAGCACCAGCAACTGCGATCTGGGGTAGTGCGCCACCCAGCGGCGGAGCTGCTCGACATACTGTCCGCGGCGGATGTAGGTGAAGCGATGATGGTGGTGGCTATAGTATTTCGGCTCCCTCGCGAGGCGCTCCTCCTCCCCGGCCAGCCGCTCGGGCTCCCGATCAATCGCCTCGGCGAAGGAGAGCGTCTCCCGGCCGCCCCGCACCTCGTGCTGATAGTGCGAAAGCGCCCGATCCACCGGGTTTCGCAACACGGCGATGAGCTTGGCCTCCGGCAGCAGCTCCGCAGCTCGCCGGGGCACCTGCGGATGCACCAGGTAGTACGGCGAGGCGTCGAGCGTCAGTGCGCCGCCGCGGAGGCGGTGGCTGTAGGGGAAGCGCCCGCGGTACCAGCGAAGCCCCCGCTCATGGTGGAGATCGAAGTAATGAATCTCTTTGGCGAACGGCTGCAGCACGTCGGGATGCTGCACGAGGTAGTTGAACAGCGACGTGGTGCCGCCCTTCTGGGTGCCGATCACGAGGGCGGACGGCAGCCCTCTCAGCGGGGCGGTCAGCTCGCGATAGTCCGAACGCAGGCGGCGCAACGGCGACCACAGTGCTCGCGCCACCCCGGTTTTCCGCGCCGGCTGACGCAAGGTCACTTGGAGCCCGCCTCTGCCGCCGGCGCCAGCTCTTCGGCCTCCGGCCGGCGCCGGCCGCCTCGCCGCGAGGTTCCCCGGAGCAGCTGCTGCCCGTGGGCATATGCCCAGGAGCCGTGCGGTCCCAGGAAGAGCCCCTGCCGCAGCCGCACGCCGATGAAGGCTGCGACGGCCGAAGCGAGGCCGGCTGCCAGCAAGGTCGGGAGGTTGCCAAGGTGGGCAGCGCGGCCCGCCTCCGCGGCGGCGGCGGCGGCCACCCCGATCACCAGGGCCAGCAGCGCCGCCGGCGCGTGCGCTCGGGCAAATCGGGCCCATTGGAGACCCGTTACCGACCGGCTCAGCTGGGCCATGGCCAGCCAGTTGATGCCCATGGCGACCGATACCGCGACCGCCACTCCGTTGACACCCCACCGCTGGCCCACGAGCGCCCCCACCACCACCAGCACGGCGTAGCCCACTTGAATCATGGCGCGGATGTTGACTTCTCCCGCCGCCTTGGTGCATGCATCGCTGAGCTTGCTGCTCATGCGGAAGAGCAGGCCGATGGTGAACAGCCGGAACGCGGGGACGACGGCGGCCCACGCCGGACCCAGGACCACCGGGATGAACTCCGGCGCGACCGCCCACAGGAACGCGCTGATGGGAAGCGACACCAGGGCCACGATCGCGAGCCCGCGCTCGTAGGCGGCCGCGAGCCGGTCACGCTCGTCCTGAACCTGGGCCATGACCGGGAACAGCACCCGATTGACGATGCGCCCGAAGGCCGACGCGGGCATCACCATGAGGCTATAGGCGCGCCCGTAGATGCCCAACGCCGCCGGCCCCAGCCAGCGCCCGACCACCAGGTTGTCGCCCTGCTGCGAGAGCACGGTGCCGATCTGGGCGATGGAGTGGCCGAACCCGAAAGCGAGCAGATCCTTGGCGGCCTGGAAGTCGAGGCTGGGCCGCAGTGGGTGCCGCGCCGCGCGGTACATCAGGATGGCCCGCAGGACGGCCTGCGTCAGAGTGGCAAAGACCAGCGCCCAGACACCGTAGCCCAGCCAGGCGAGCAACACGCCCACGCAGGCGTACCCCACCACATAGCTGCCAACATCGAGGGCCACGAACAGCCGGAAGCGCAGCTCGCGGGTGAGGATGGATTTGGCGACGGTGTTCAGGCCATCCAAGGGGAACAGAAAGGCCACCGCCCGGAGCACCGGCTCGACTTCGGGAATGCGGTAGAACCTGGCTATCGCGGGGGCGCCGAAATAGACCATCGCCCCCAGCATGAACCCGAGCAGGCAGGAGAGGGTTACCGCGACGTGCAGGTGCGCCGGCTGCAGCTCGCGCCGCTGAATGATGGCGGGCCCCACCCCGATCTGGGAGACGATCTGAGAGAGCGCGATCACGACCGCGGCGGCGCCCATCAGCCCGAACTCGGCGGGCGTGAGCAGCCGTCCCAGCGCCATGATGGTGAGCAGCTGGACCACCACCTGCACGCCGGTGCCGGAGAAGGTCCAGAGCATGCCCCCGAGCGCGCGTTGGGTCAGCCCGCGGGGCGCCTTTCCCCTACCCTCGCCGTCGAGCCGCCGGCTGGTGCCTTCCGTGGTCATGGTCGGGGGTATCAGCTACGTCCGGCAGGCTGGGGAACCTTTTCGGATCTCGCCGGCTCGCCATAGCCGTATCGCCTGAGATCATCACGCAGCAGGTCATCGAGAATGATCTGCTGCGAGGGAGCCAGGTCATCCCGCCAGCGGTTGCTGGTGCTGCGGATCGAAGCGGACCTGATCTCCCGCTCGAAGTCCGCCGTCCACGGCACCTCCGCAAAGTCGAGGACCCGCCGAAAATTCTCCACCGGCTGCTCGCAGAACGTCTCGTACTTGAGCTCGAGAAAGAGCTTGGGGTCGAGCGCCTGCCGTGCCGCATCCATCGCGCGCATCTGGATTCGCCACTCGATACCCGCCAGCGCGGTGAACGAGCGATCGTAGCTTTCCCAGGCGGCCTGGTCCTCGGGGGAGAGGAGGCCGGCCCGCCAGCCCTGCGGGCCATACCAGCCGCGCCAGAAGTCAACATGCAGCAGCGAGCTGGCCACCGCGCGGCCGTCGCGGAGAACGTGGATGAACTTCGCGTCCTCGAAGATCTCGTTCAGAAATCCGATGCGGGACCAGCCCGTGATTTTGATGAGCAGGCGGTTGCGCCGGGTGGTGAGCATGGGCTCGAAGGCACCGCGTACCTGACGTTTGACGCGCTCGCTCACGTCCGAGCGCACCAGGTCACGGCAGGGCTCGGAGAAGCCATACGCGTGCTTGTCCCAGAACTTGTAGTTCTCGCCCGGCCGGATCTTGCCCCCGAAGAGCCGGCGCAGCAGCGGGTTGTCCATCGCCGTCACCGCCATCCGGTTCCATTCCGGCTTGTCGGGGTACTTATAGCACAGGGGCGACAGCCACATCATCTGCGGGTGCTTTGCCAGCAGGCGGTGAAACATGGTCGAGCCGCAGCGTCCGGTCCCGACGATGATGATCGGCTTAACGATTTTCGTCATCTGGCGGTTGGTCACTCCTGTGGGCTTCGGTCAGGGCACTTTTGGGGTCAGTTCGGCCTCCCCGGCGCACGAACTCGCGCGGGTGGTAAGCACGATCCATGCCCCCCGATAGGGTGTTGCTTGATTCTCGAAGCTGGGCAAGACAATCTACCACAGGCACATCTGAAGATCACCTCGGTGGCGGCCGCAAGCCTCCAGCGCGGAACTGCACCGGTGTGGCGACGGCTCGACAGGGTATGGGCGGAGAGGGCTCGGGCCCTGCTCGTTGCTGGTATACTTCTCGCCGGTGGGGCCCACACACCGAGCGGAGGTACTGCGCTTGAACATCGCATACATCGTGACCCGGGCAGCCCCGATCGGGGGTGCCCAGATCCACGTCCGGGACCTCGCGGTAGCCATGCAGGCACAAGGTCACTCACCCGCGGTGCTGACGGGTGGCGGCGGCTCGTTGGTAGACGACCTCCGTGCCAAGGGCATCCCGGTTGTCGTCCTCCGCCATCTCGCCGCGCCGATGCGCCCGCTTCGCGACTTGCGCGCGTTGCGAGAGATTCGCGCGGCGCTGAGGGAATTGCGCCCCGACCTGATCACCGCGCACTCCGCCAAAGCCGGCACGCTCGGCCGGTTTGCCGGCCGCTCGCTGCACGTTCCGGTCGTGGTGACGGTTCACGGCTGGGCCTGTGCTCCGGGTACACCGCCGCTGCAAGCCGCGGTGTCGCGCCGGGTCGAGCGGTTCATTCGGCCTCTCGCCGGCAAGATCATCACCGTATCGGAATTCGACCGGCAATTCGGACTCCACGCCGGCATCGTCACCGAAGATGACGTGGTGACGGTACACAATGGCATGCCTGACTTCACTGAGCCATTACGAGCCGATCCTGGCAAAACACCCGCGCGCCTGGTGATGGTGGCGCGTTTCGAGCCCCAGAAGGACCATCCCACCCTTCTGGCTGCCCTCGCCGGGCTGCAAGAGCTCCCATGGGAGCTGGATCTGGTGGGCGACGGTCCGCTCATGGGGGAAATGCAGTCGCTCGCGGCGAGGCTGGGAATCGGCGATCGGGTACGGTTTCTGGGTCAGCGGATGGACGTCCATCAGATCCTGGCTCAGGCTCAGGTGGGTGTGCTGGCGAGCAACTGGGAAGGCTTTCCCCTCAGTATCCTGGAGGCCATGCGCGCGGGCCTGCCGGTGGTGGCTTCATCGGTCGGCGGGGTCGGCGAGGCTGTTCAGGACGACGACACCGGGTATCTCATACCCCGCGGAGACGTGGAGCTGCTGAAAGACCGGATTGGACGTCTGCTGGCGGACCCGGCACTCAGGGTCCGGCTCGGGGGCCAGGGTCGCCACCGGTACCAGCAGCACTTCACCCTCGACCACATGGTGGCTGGCACGCTCGCGGTCTACCGGGACGTCCTCGGGCGCGAGACCGGCGGCAAGACGGGCGTAGCGCGGAGCAGGCCGCCGGAGGGACATCGTATGGTCGAGAAGGCCCTCGCGCCGGGGGAGCGCCGCTAGGGTCGGAGGGACGCAGGTTCGTGAGCCGGAGCGGCCGTTGATGCGACCTCGCGCCGCCAGGCGTCGAGCACCGTTCGGACCGATGTCCATTGAAAAGTGGAAAGGAGCGTGCGGAAGCGCTCCTCAGAGCGTCCCAGGTTCACGTAGTGGCGAAACCGACTGGTGGCAGCCAAACCCGCCACCCGGGGCTGACCCGGGTCAATTTCCCAGGGATGGATATAGAACATGTAGGGCGCGCCGGTCTGCAGAATGTGCCGCACACCAGCGCGCCAGGCGGCAGAAGGCATGAGCCGGAAATAACCGCCCCCGCCCCAAGGAATGCCGCGTTTTCCGAGCGGAAGGCAGGAGATGGAAACCTCGTGGAAGCCGGGCCTCAACTCGAGGATTGGCCGGCCGGCACCCACCCCGCTCAAGCGACCGTAGCGGTCGTGCGCGACGGTGGGAAACAGCGAGGAGTCGTATTCAAACCCGAGCTCCTGGAGAACCGTGATCGCCCAGTCGGTAATCGAAAAGCAGGGCGCCCGGTATCCGGTGACCCGCTGACCGGTCAGATCCTCCAGCACCTGCTTACAGCGACCGACGTCAGCTCGAAACTCCGCCTCCGTAAGCGTATACACCAGATCGTGGCCGAACCCGTGTGAGGCGATCTCGTGTCCCGCCGTGGCAATGCTGCGAACCAGCCCCGGGTGCCGTTCGGCCACCCACCCCAGTATAAAGAACGTCGAACGAGCCCCATGCTCCTCCAGCAGCTCCAGGATCCGCATCGTGTTGCGTTCGACGCGTGACTCCCGTGTCTCCCAGCTCGCGCGGGGAACGACTGCTTTGAGATTCTCGACTTGAAACCAGTCTTCCACATCCACCGACATCGCGGCGGGAGGAAGCGGTCGGGTCTGGTTCAGCATGATTCGATCGCTAGAGAAGCCGGTGGCCCTGTTTCCGGAACTCGCGCACGTGCTCGCGCATGGGAAAAGAAAAGTAGCTCGCCTGTTTCATATCCAAGGCGGTGCGGGTCGCCTCTCCCCGGTGGATCTTTCCGAGGACGTCTATCAGCAGACGGGCACCTTCCTGCTTGGTAACGGTGATGACGCGATCGAGTGAATCCCGGGCGGCGATGGGAACATTGACCGTCCCCAGAATGGCGCCGGCATCCAGCGCCTCGGCCATCTCGTGCACCGTGATCGTGACGGCGGTCTCACCCCGCAACATCTGCCAGAAAGTAGGCATCATTCCACGATAGACGGGCAGCCGCCCGGAGTGGATGTTGATGCAGCCGAGCCGCGGAGTTCGGAGGAGGTTTTTCCGGAAGATCTCCGGCGCGGCCACCGAGACGATCACGTCCGGTGCCAGGCGAGCGACTCGCTCGATGTAGTCGGCGTCGTTGACCGAGCGGGCCGGGACCATGGGAATGGATTTTTCCGAGGCCAGCCGAGCGATGGACTGTCCGCTCAGCCGCGCCCTCAGAAAGCGGGCCGTTATTCGAGCCGTTCCCGAGAGCCCATAAAAGCGCAGCATCCGGCGAAGGGTTTTCCAACGCGGCTCATGGAAGGCACGGTCAATGGTGATTCCGCACACTTCGAGGGCATTTGCCGGGAACTCCCGGAAGAACACCTCGAAAAGGCGAATCACATACAGCGGATCGTCCTCGGTCACGAAAAGGACGCGGAGCTTGTCCGGCATTGACGTTTTTTCCGGTTGGCAGCCCAGGGATCGCTCTGGGGAAAGCATAACGAGAGCGATACCCAACCGGTAGTTTGGTCCTACGATCCGCTCGGCTGAGTCGAGAAGGTGATGCGAAGTCAACCACTGGGCTTGCGCGGCGGCTCCAGCCAATGCTCCAGCCGCCGGCCGATAAGCGCCGAGGTCTTCTCGATGTCCTCTCGGAAGTGCCCCGTGAGCTCCTCACGCAGCTTTGGAGGCAGGGCCGGAGTCCGCCGCATCGTGCGGGTGCGGAGCCGCCGCACCCAGTTTGCCGCCCGCACTGATACCCAGGGCTTGACCACGGACCGGAGGGTGCGGCTGGTCAGGAACCCCTCCAACAGCGGGCTGGCCGGAATTCCTCCCGCCGCGTGCGGCGTCGAAAAGTCGGGCACGAACGATGGATCTACCTTCAGCACCCGATACACTTCCTGCGTGGCCGCCAGCGCGCTCTTCTTGATGTCATCGAACAGGAGGACGTGGATCTGCTCCCGAGGGAACGCCTCGAAATACCGCGCCAGCTGCCCGTAATACTGACTCACCTGCATCCAACGGGAATCGGGTTGGGCCCAGACCGCGCTCGAGGTCAGCTCGCGATCGGGGTCGAAGCGGAGCCCGCGGCGCCTAAGGTACATCACGTAGTCGGAGTAGGCGCGATCCACCGGGTGGCGAAGGCTGCAGATGATCCGCACGGCGGGCAGCAGCTTTTGGATCCGGGCGGCGGCTTGGGGAGCTTCGAGGTAGATCGGCGATGCCTCCCCGACCGCCGCGGCGCTGCCGGCGGCCTCGAACAGCCGCTCGTACTCGCTCAACGTCTTGACCGGAAAGCGATGAACCTCCGGATCTCCGTAGAGGAGCTTCCCTCGATCATCCAGCCCGTAGGCGAAGTAGTTGGTTTCCTTTACCGGGCTCATGAAGACCGCCGGGTGCTCCGACAAGTACCAATACAAGGCGGTGGTACCAGCCTTGGCTGCACCGATCACGATGAAGCTCGGAAGCGTCACGACACCTCCACTCCTGCCATCTCACGACGGCGGCCATAGGCGATAGAGTTCCCGGGGCCTTCAAGATAGTCGGCGCGGTTTCGGCCCGCCAAGCGGGCCGGGGACGGTGTCGCTACCGGGAGGGAGCGAGGTGTATGGTGCTGGCATCGCGGGGCGGGCCTGGATAAGCTTCTCTCGTGTCCTCCCGGTCCTCACCCCCTGCAGTCGAGTCCTTGGCCGCGAAGCCGAATTTTTTCATCGTGGGCGCCCCCAAGTGCGGCACCACGGCGCTCTATGAGTATCTGCGCCCGCATCCCAGCATCTTCATGCCGGAGATCAAGGAGCCGCACTTCTTTGCCAAGGACCTGGGAAGCTATCCCCGGATCAAGACGTTGCAGGAGTATGCCGGGATATTCGCGGAGAGTACCGGGGAACACCTGAGGGTGGGCGAGGCGTCCGTCTACTACCTGCGCTCGGCGGTGGCTATTCCCAACATTCGTGAGTTTAATCCCGATGCGAGAATCATTGCGATGTTTCGCAACCCGGTGGAGATGGTGTATTCGCTGCACGCCCAGTTGCTCTACGTCTCGGAAGAGACCGTAAGCGACTTCGAAACCGCATGGCGTCTGCAGGAGCGGCGCAGCCGCGGCCTCGACCTGCCGCCGGCCATCCGCTCACCCCTCCTGGTTCAGTACGCCCAGGTCGGCCAGTTCGGAACCCAGACCGAGCGCCTGCTCGCTTCGTTTCCACCGGAGCAGGTAAAGCTTATCCTGTACGATGACTTTGCTGCCTCGCCCCAGCAGCTGTATGACGAGGTCATCGAGTTCCTGAAGATTCCGCACGACAATCGAACCGAGTTTGCCCGCATCAACGAGAGCAAACGAGCGAGAGTGACCTGGCTGAGAAAGTTTTCTCGCAAACCTCCGCCCGCACTGCGCGCCGCGTTCCGCAGCCTCAAGCAGGCGATGGGCGCGAGGGGACTCGGCGCCGCTAAAAAGACCATCGTGGCTCTGAACACTGTGAAGGAACACCGCGCACCGCTGTCACCGGAATTCCGGGCCGAGCTGGTGGAGTCGTTCCGCCCCGAGGTCGCGCTGCTGTCTCGACTGCTGAATCGTGACCTGAGCCACTGGGTGTAGCGCTCGCCCTGCAGCCAGGTGCCCCGATTCAGGAGGATTGGGCAAACACCCGCACGTTGGTGGGCGAAACGTACACCACTTGCCCCTTGATCAGCCCCAGGCTGTCGAACCGCGCCCGGGGAATGTGTGCCTCGATAGAGCGCCCGCCGCCGACAAGATCCAGCTCCATCCGGACCACCGGCCCGAAGGCCCGGACGTGCCGCACTGTCGCCTCCAGAGACGAGGGACCGGTGCGGGTCGGCTCGAGCTGCACGTCGAAGGTCCGGACGTAGGCCACTCCCGCCTGGTCCCGAGCGGTGGCCCACTCGGGGGCCTCCAGCTGGCTGTCGCCGATGTTCACCTTGCCCTCGTGAATGCGGCCGTGGAAGAGATTGACGTCGCCGAGGAAGCCGTAGACGAACTGGGTGGCGGGTCGCTCGTAGACCTCCTCCGGCGTTCCGCTCTGCTCGATCTTGCCCTCGTTCATGATCACGACCCGGTCGGAGACTTCCAGCGCCTCCTCCTGGTCGTGGGTGACGGAGACGCTGGTGACGTGGACCTCCTCGTGCAGCCGGCGGAGCCACCGGCGCAGCTCCTTGCGGACCTTGGCATCGAGGGCACCGAACGGCTCGTCCAGCAGCAGCACCTTGGGCTTCACCGCCAGCGCGCGCGCGCCACCCGCTGGCGCTGCCCGCCGGAGGAGGGTGTTAGTCTCACCCGTATGTGACCGGAGACCACCGACACCGCCCCGAATTCGCCCATCGCTCGGGCGTTGCAGAGGATCAGCCCGTAGAGCAGGCCCCACTTGATGTTGGGCAGGGTAACCCGAAAAAAGGTCTGCCAGCCGCCGCCGCCGAGTACGATGGCGGCTTCCTCCTCCTCGCTGCCCTGCTCCTGCATCAGCGGGATCAGCTCGCGGGCCACGAAAGGCGCCGTGACGAACGTCGTGGCGAGCACGATGCCTGGCACCGCGAAGATGATCCTGATGTCGTGCTCGGCCAGCCAGGTGCCGAACCAGCCGTAGGCGCCGAAGAGCAGGACGAAGATCATTCCCGAGATCACCGGCGATACGGCGAAGGGGAGGTCAATCAGGGTGATCAACAGATGCTTGCCGGGGAACTCGAACTTGGACACACACCAGGCGGCCGCCACCCCGAAGACGAGGTGAGCGGGACGGCGATGGCGGCGATCAGCAGCGTCAGCCGCGCCGCGCTGAGCGTGTCGGGGTCCGAAATGGCCTCCCAGTAAAGCGGCAGACCCTTCGACAACGCCTGGGCAAAGACCAGCGTGAGCGGCAACAGCAGCACCAGCGCCAGAAAAGCGAGCGCGAGCGCGGTCAGGGTCCAGCGCACGAGCCGCGACTCCCCGGTGGCTCGGGTCACCGCGCGAGGTGCGATCGCGGCGGGGGGAATAACGATGGAGGTCGCCACGGTCAAGCCGCCATGCGGCGACGCGCCGCCCACTGGAGCAGGTTGATGGTGAGGTGGAGCGCGAACGACGCGATCAGCATCACCAGCGCCACCGCGGTGGCGCCGGCGTAGTCATACTGCTCCAGCTTGGTGATGATGAGCAGCGGGACGATCTCGATCTTCATCGGCATGTTGCCGGAGATGAAGACCACCGACCCGTATTCGCCGATGGCCCGGGCAAAGGCGAGCGCGAAGCCGGTGAGGAGCGCCGGCGCCACGGTGGGGAAAATCACCGGGTGAAGGTCTGCCCGCGCCGGGCGCCCAGACTCGCGGCGGTCTCCTCGACCTCGAGCTGAAGGTCGTCGAGCACCGGCTGCACCGTGCGCACCACGAAGGGGAGGCCGATGAAGATCAGCGCCACCGTGATGCCGATCCAGGTGTAGGACACTTTGATGCCCAGCGGATCGAGCCAGCTGCCGACCCAGCCGTTGGAAGCGTAGAGCGTGGTGAGCGCGATGCCGGCCACTGCCGTTGGTAGAGCGAATGGCAGGTCTACCATCGCGTCCACCAGCCGCCGCCCGGGAAAGCGGTAGCGCACCAGCACCCAGGCCACCAGAAGACCAAACACGGTGTTGACCAGCGCGGCCAGGAACGACGCCCCGAACGTCACCCGGTAGGAGGCCACCTCCCGAGGATCGGTGACGGTGGCCCAGAATACGGAGCCCGAGAGCTCGGCCGCCCGGACGAACACGGTCGCGAGGGGGAGCAGCACCATCAGGCTGAGGTAGGTGCAGGTGATTCCCAGGGACAGTCCAAACCCGGGGAGTACGCTCCGAGACTTGTGCCGCATCGTCTCCCTTCGTAGGGGTGGGCCTGCTAGCGACCAGGCTGATAGATCTGATCGAACAAACCGCCGTCGGCGAAGTGGGTGGCGTGCGCCTTCTTCCAACCGCCGAACACCTCGTCAATGGTGAACAGCGACACTTTGGGAAACTGCGCCTGATACTTGGCGGCGATCGAAGCCGCTTGCGGGCGATAGAAGTGGCGCGCCGCGATCTCCTGACCTGCATCGGTGTAGAGGTACTGGAGGTATGCCTGCGCCACCGCGCGGGTAGCGTGTTTCCCGGCCACCTTGTCCACGATCGTTACCGGCGGCTCGGCGAGGATGCTGCTCGACGGAGCCACCACCTCGAACTTGCCGGGCCCCAGCTCCTCGATGGCGAGCAGGGCCTCGTTCTCCCAGGCGATCAGGACGTCGCCGATCCCCCGCTCCACGAAGGTCGTGGTGGAACCGCGGGCGCCGGCATCCAGCACCGGGACGTTCCTGTAGACCTTGCCGACGAAATCCCTGGCCTTGGCGTCGCTCCCGCCCGGCTGGCGTAGGGTCCAGGCCCAGGCGGCCAGGTAGTTCCACCGGGCGCCGCCCGAGGTCTTGGGGTTCGGTGTCACCACCGAGACTCCGGGACGCGCGAGATCACCCCAGTCGCGGATCTTCTTGGGATTCCCCTTCCTGACCAGCAGCACGATGGTCGAGGTGTAGGCAGGCTGCGGGCCTTCTCCGCGATCTGGTCTATGTCGTAGGCCAGAGCCAGGGTGACGACGTCGGCCTCCAGACCGTCTATCACGGAGCGGCCTGCTTGCCCGACCCGCCGTGCGACTGGCGCACTTTCACATCCTGGCCGGTCTTCCCCTTCCAATAGGCGGCGAACTGCTTATTGAAATCCTGGTACAGCTCCCGGGTCGGATCGTACGACACGTTGAGCAGGGTGACCGGCTTGGGAGCCCCCTGGGCCGGCCCCGGGGGCGGCGTACGCCGCAACACCGAGGAATGCCGTCAGAACGATGGAGCCGGGAACCGAGATTCGGGTACGCATAGATGGCCAAGTGCCTCTCATGAGATCGGTATCAGAATGAGTGCTGGAAGCGGGTGACCACGAAGTCTTCCGACTCCCGGTCGCCGGTCGCGGCGCCGGCGTCGAAGGTGGTGTGCTCGTAGTTTACGACCACCTTGATCTGCCGATTCAGGTGCCAGTTCACGCCGACACCGAACGCCTTGGCCTTGCTGGCCGCGCTGGCGGGATTGGCGAAGGTGGGGAATGCGTCGTCATCGAGGTCGAGCTCGCCGTAGCGGGCGGCCAGCTCCACCGCACCGAAGGTCCCTTCCCTCAAGTCAAAAGGCTTCTTCGGGCTGGGGCTGCGGAACCCGGCCTCCTCGCCGGTGAGAAAGTACGAGCCACTCGCCTGCCAGGCTTTGTGGTCGAGCTTCGCGGTAGTGGCCCCTTGCCGCACTTCCTGGCGCGACAGGATGTACTCGCCCAGCAAGCCCAGAGAGCCGAGGCCGACGAAGGCGTGCGGAGACAGCCGGGTGCGGGTGCCACTCGCCACCACGGTGTTCGCCGGCGTCACCAGGTCGGTGCGATAGCGGAAGAACGTCTGCTGCGAAGCAGTCCTGTATCCCGCCAGCCCGGGCGCCGTGGCGGTACCCCGTTCGATCCCGGTGCTGCCGGAAATCCCGAGGCCCACGCCCTTGAGGGCTCCCAGCTTGAACGGCTGGACGAAAACACCCGCGGCGAAATCCTTGGCGTCGCTCAGATCACCGTCCGCGTTCCCCAGGTCAGCCACACCGTTGAAGACCCCGGCCTGGTAGGCCAGGAGGCCGGCGGAAATCTCACCCGCGATCTGGAGGCCGATGTCGCGGTTGGGCGCCAGGTTGGTCGGCAGCCCCCGCTCGGCGAAGGTGATGTCGGTGGCCGACTGCAGCCGCTCGAACCCGACGGGAGGCTTGAACTTCCCGGCGCGGACGGTAAAGGCGGGATCGAATTTTCCATCCCAGTACGCGTCGAAGAGGGTGGTGGCGCCCTGGGCAAAATCGGGCATGATGCGGAAGTCGAAATACCTGCCCACGCTCGCCTCGAGGATGGGACGGGCTCGCCGCAGGAAGAAGGTGTTGGGCAGCGCCGCCGCGCCATCCCCGGGGAAGAACCGGCCGTCGGCATGGGCATAGCCCCGGATCTTGAGACTGTATTTCCCGTCCGCAGACTTGAGGCTGAATCCATCCTTGCTGTTGGCGGTGGCCGACTGGCGATCTTTCGCCGCGGTGGCGATGCTGTCCGCCGCGAGCTCGCGGAGGCGTTGGAGAATCCGGACCTGCTGGCTGAGCTCTTCCACCCTGGCTTCCAGCGAGGGCACGCTGTCGGCCGGCACCTGCCCGGCTTGCCGCTGTCCCGTCTGTTGCTGCGCCACTGCCTGTTGCGCTGCTGCCTGTCGCGCGGTGCCTACGATCGCCGCGCCGAGCATCATTCCCGTGCCCCAATGCCGGACCGTGCCCATGCTCAGATCTCCCGTGGTTCTCAAGTGAGGGACTCCGATGAGCCCGGTGGTCCCAAAACACTGTCAGCGGTTCGTCAGCCTTATATATCCTACATGCCCGATAGGCTAAATAGGCAAAGCTCGTGCCAGGGGAGTGCCTACGGAAGGAGGACGCTTCTGTTGGAGCGAATGCGGTGGTTAGAGGGGCAACGCCGTGGAGCTTACGAGCTCGACCTTGTGACGCAGGGAGGCGAGGCTGGTGCCGTCGAGGACCTTGGCGGTCGCGTCGCGGACCTCTTTCATGGCGAGGTGAACGCCGCACACCGCCTCATTCCGGCAGTCGGCGCAGGGAACGTAGGCGGTCTGGCTGGCGCACGGCACCGGGGCCAGGGGACCGTCGAACATGCGGACGATCTGACCCAGGTAGATGTGGGCCGGGTCCCGGGCCAGCAGGTAGCCGCCTCCCCTGCCCTTCCGGCTCTGCAGGATTCCGTTGTTCTTGAGGCCGAGAAGAATGAGCTCCAGAAATTTCGGCGGAATCTGGTGCTCGCGGGCAAGGTCGGCGATCCTCATCGGCTCGTCCCGCTCGTGATCGGCGAGCGCGAGGAGCGCTTTGATGGCGTACTTGGCCTTCTTGGAAAGCATACGGCCGGCGGCGGGCCTACATGTATCCGTCGCGCCGGAGGGTTTCCAGCCCGCCACCGCCCTCTTTGTCCTGCGCGCGGCCGGAGCGCTCGGCGATGTTGGCGAACTTCCCCGTCTGGAGCTCGAGGATGATGTCGTCCACATTGTGCGCTTCCGACTCGACCGACTGGGTGCAGGGGTAGCAGCCCAGAGAGCGGAATCGCTTGCCGCTGCCCTGATTGTAGTAGAGCGACACCGTCGGGATCTCCTCGCGGCGGATGTACTCCCAGATGTTCAGCTCGGTCCAGTCCAGCAGCGGGTGAATCCGCAGGTGAGTGCCCGGGGCGAACTCGGTCTTGAACTGATTCCAGAACTCCGGGGGCTGATCGCCCACATCCCACTGGGACTGGGTGCTGCGGGGCGAGAAGTAGCGCTCCTTGGAGCGGCTGCCCTCTTCGTCGGCGCGAACGCCGACGATGACGCCGGTGAACGGCTCGGTGTTCCGGTCGAGCTCGTAGACTTTCTTGGTGTGGTTGAGCCGGTATCGCGGCCACTCACCGCTCAGCGTGTGCTTGAGGGCGTCGGTCTTGAGCGCCTTACAGCAGGCGATCCGGTCCACCGCGCCGTCGGGATAGGTCCGCTTTTCCTCCAGCGCCTGGCGATTCTGGCCGTAGATCATGGTCAGATTCCACTCCAGAGCCAGTCGATCCCGGTATTCGATCATTTCGGGGATCTTGAAAGCGGTGTCAATATGAATCAGGGGAATGGGCACGTGCCCGAAGAAGGCCTTCCGGGCCAGCCAGAGCAGGACCGTGCTGTCCTTCCCGATGGACCAGAGCATGCCCAGACTCTTGAAGTTGGCGTACGCCTCCCGAAGGATGTGCACGCTCCGATTTTCCAGCTGGTCGAGATGATCCATTTGGCCTGACATCAGAATTGTTCTCCCAAGCGCGCGAGGACCTTGGCGACGCACTGCTCCACGCTCAGCGCGCGGGTATC
>JACCQZ010000182.1 GCA_013813875.1 Gemmatimonadales bacterium
ACTCAGGCAGGGTAGATCAGCAGACCGAGAACGGCCGCCGCCAAAATTATGAGCGGCTCCGGCACCTTCACCTTCCAGAGCATAAAGATTGTGACCGCGGCAATGAGCGCGGTCGGCAGGTCCACAATCGAGCGCCGCCCCAGCACGACCACCGCGCCGCTGATCGCCCCGATTGCGGCGGCGGTCACCCCCTCTACGAAGGCGGCCACGCCGGGTTGCTTGCCGTACTTCTTGAAGTAGGGGGCTGGGATGATCGTGAGGAAGTAGGCGGGGAGAAACGTCGCCGCCGCCGCGACGGTAGCCCCGGCCAGACCTGCTACCAGGAAGCCGATGAAGCCCGTCGTGATCACCACCGGGCCCGGGGTGATGAGCGCCACCGCCACCGCGTCGAGGAACTGCTGATCGGTGAGCCACCCATGTTCCTTGACCACCCCACCATACAGGAACGGTACGATCGCGAGCCCGCTGCCAAAAACGAACGCGCCCGCGTAGGTGAAGAACGCCAGAATCCTCCCTAAGAGATCCCAGTCCACGCCGGCCAGGCCGGGCACGCCGAGGCTCGCCGGAGCGAGCAGGACCGCCGGCAGGCGGCCACGGAGTCCCCGGAAGCTGGGCGGCGTCTTCACCAGCCAGACGAGGACGCCCGCCGCCAGGAACAGCAGGACTTCCTCCGATTCGGTGATCACCGTGACCGCTGCCGCGACCGCGTAGATAATCCAGAGCAGCCAGGCGCGCCCGATGGACTTCCGGGTCAGCTTGGAGGCGCTGTGCGCAATGATCCCGATAACCGCGGCGCCGACGGCGTAAAAGACCGCCTGCACCCAGGAGAGTCCGCCGTAGCGCACGTAGGCCCACCCGAGGCCGATCACCATGATAAACGAGGGAAGCACAAAGGCGATGCCCGCCGCCGTGGCCCCGGTGATCCGGTAGTGTACGAACCCGAGGTAGATGGCGAGCTGCGCGGCGAGCGGCCCCGGAGCCAGCTGGGAGAGCGCCAGGCCGTCCATGTAGTCGCCCTCGGAGATCCACCTCCGCCTCTCGACCAGGTCGCGGCGCATGTATTCCACCAGCGCCACCGGGCCGCCGAAGCCGATGGTGCCCAGCTTCAGGAAGTACCCGACCAGTTGCCAGAGTGAATACGACGGGACACCCGGCGCGGCGCTGATCACGTCCTTCGACTTTCGTTCACCGGCGCGTCGTCGAAGTCCCGCCGGCGGGCGGAGCCGTACCGGCTCGCGAGCCTCCGCTCGGAGCCAGGTTGATCCTGTCCAGCGCGGCCCGCAGACCGCGCGCGAGCTTCACGGCGTCGTCGTTGGCCCAGAAGTGCATGAAGAAGAGCCGCGGCTCCTCGTCCAGCATGTGGTTGTGGAGGGCGACTATTTGAATGCCGTTGGTCTTGAGTGCCATGATCACCGGCTGCACCTCCTCGGCGATCATCACGAAATCACCGTTGATCGCGACTTTGCCGCCGCCGGTCGGTTGGAAGTTCAGTGCCGTCGCGGTGCCCATCGATGCCGGAACCTCCATGCCGCCCGCCCTGATGGTCTCGGCGCGAGGGACGCTCACCTGATAGACGCCGCCGCTCACCTTTCCGCCTCGCCCCAGCGCCCCGCTGAGCGCCGCCGTGTCCAGTTCGATAGCGCCAGACGAGGCTCTGAACTCCTGCGCCGGTGTGCCGGTGAGAACAAGGGCTGCCCTCACGGTCTCTGCGATCTCGACCGGGTCGCCCTCGGCATGGATGTGCGTCCACCAGATCGCCGGTGACTCCTCAGGCAGATGCTTGTGCACCGCGGTCTGCCCAACGCCTCCCTGCTGGAGCCGGGCCATGACCTGAGTGTACTCCTTCTCGGTCAGCACCAGGTCGCCCATGGCGACGGCCCCGTCCCCCTTCTGCTTGAACGCGAGCCACGAGCCCAGGGCCAGAGCGGGTTTGATCTGCACGCCGCCGGCAGTCACCCGCAGATCACCGCGGGGCATGGCGAACTTGCGGACTTCGCCCGGCTGCATCTCGCCCTTCCGCCCGAGCGCCTGATCCACGGCTGCCCAGTCAATCGAGTCAGCCGGGGCCGATGCCGAAGGGGTTACGGCCGGCCCATTGTCGCCGGCGGGCGTGCCCGCCGGTGCCCGCGCTTCTGGTGCCTCGCCATTGGGAGGTCCACATGCAACCGCCATCCATGCGACGAGCAGGTGTGGGACAAGCCGGGGGGAGCGTCGAAGGTATGCCTGCATAGGGTGCCTCACTTCGGTACGCTTGCGAAGAGAACAACCAGAAACCGACATGGTGGGCAATGTAAGCATACCAAGTCCACTGCGGGCGGGGGCTTTCCAGGGGCGACCGTGGATCATGCATGGCCCATGCCCCCATCCGCCTGCGACCTGGGCGCGAGCCCAAGGCTCCGAGGGGAGGTGCCGAGGGGAGGTGCCGAGGGTTATGTTATTCACCATGCAACGCCCCCGATCCACGCGTATTCCTGCTGGCCTTCTCGCGGTGATGATGGCCCTGGCCGTCTTCTTACCGGAGGCAAGCCACAGCGTGGCGCATCGCGATGGAGCGGCGCATCCGTCGGGTCACCACGAGCACCATGCGGGCGCACCCAGCGCCGAGCTGGCGTTTTCGGCGCCTGACGCCGGCGGTGGCGGTCACTGGCATTCGGACTTCCGCGCGACACTTCCGGGCAAGTCGCTGCTGAAGCACGCGCTGGTTGCGCGAGTTCTGATCCGTTTGCACCGTGATCTCGCGGATACCCGGCGGCCGCCTGCGGCCCCGTTGGCGAAC
>JACCQZ010000183.1 GCA_013813875.1 Gemmatimonadales bacterium
GGTCGAAGGTCCTGCAGCACCGATCATCGGCTCCCGCGGACCTTCGACTTTCGACCTTCGACTCCTGCACCTCCAACCTTCGATTCCCCCACCAACATGCTCACCGACACCCACTGCCACCTCGCCGACCCCGCCTACGAAGCGGATCGTGGCGAGGTGTTGGAGCGGGCGTGGGCTGGGGGTGTGGGGCACGTCGTGGTGATCGGGGAGTCGCCTGCGGCGGCCCAACGCGCACTCACCCTCGCCGCCGGCGATTCCCGCCTCTCCGCCACCGCGGGCATCCACCCGCACGACGCCTCGACCTGGAGCGGCGAGTCCGAGGGCTGGCTGCGGGACCAGCTGGCCCACCCTCGTGTGGTGGCCGCCGGGGAAGTGGGACTCGACTACCACTACGATCACTCGCCGCGCCGCCAGCAGCACGCCGCCTTCGAGGCCCAGCTGGCCCTCGCCGCCGCCGCCGGAAAGCCGGCCGTGATCCATGCTCGTGAGGCGGACGAGGATGTGGCCGCCATTCTCAGCGCCCATTCCGGAGTTACCGCCATTCTCCATTCATTCAGCAGCGGCCCGGCCCTCTTGCGAGCGGGGCTGGTTCTCCGCCACTATGTGTCGTTCAGCGGGATGGTCACCTTCAAGAACTGGCGCCTGGATCATGCCATCCTGGAGACGTCCCTCGACCGCCTGCTGCTCGAGACCGACGGCCCCTACCTCGCGCCGGTCCCCCATCGGGGCAAGCGAAACGAGCCGGCCTTCGTCCGCCACGTGGCCGAACGCGTTGCCGCGGTTCGCCGGATGCCGGTAGAAGAGCTCATCGCGGTCACGGGGGAAAATGCGAGGCGGGTGTTTGGGATAAGCCAGCGGAAAGTGCCAAGTGCCAAGTGACAAGTGGGTGGCAAGTGGCAAGTGCAGTAGTGAGGTCCGAGATTATTTACGCACTTTCCACCTGCACCCACTTGATACTTGGCGCTTGGAACTTCGCACTCTTTGACTGGAGCTTCCCTTGACGACGACTCTCCGTGTCCCTTCCGACATCGCCATCGCCCAGGCGGCGCGGCTCCGGCCCATCGCCGAGGTGGCCGCCGAGGTGGGGCTCGGCCCGGACGAGATCCTTCCGTACGGCCGCTACAAGGCGAAAATCAGCGCCGAGGCCGTTGCCGCCCGCAAGCCGAAGGGGCGGCTGGTGCTGGTCACCGGGATCAGTCCCACGCCCGCCGGTGAGGGGAAGAGCACGGTTACCGTCGGCGTGAGCCAGGCGCTGCGGCGGTTGGGCAAGAAGGTGGTGGTCTGCATCCGTGAGCCCAGCCTGGGCCCGGTCTTCGGAGTCAAAGGCGGGGCGGCGGGCGGCGGTTACGCCCAGGTGGTGCCGATGGATGAGATCAACCTCCACTTTACCGGCGACTTCCACGCCATCACCTCGGCGCACAATCTGCTCTCCGCGATGTTGGACAACCACATCCATCACGGGAACGCGCTGGGTATAGACTCGCGCCGGATCACCTGGCCCCGCACCATTGACATGAACGACCGTGCCCTGCGCTCGATCGTCATCGGGCTCGGCGGGCTCAACGGCGGGCCCACTCGCGAGGATCGCTTCGTCATCGTACCCGGCAGCGAGATCATGGCCATTCTCTGCCTGGCCACCGACCTCACCGACCTGGAGCAGCGGCTCTCCCGCATCATCGTGGGGCTTACCCGTGACCGGAAGCCGGTCACCGCGGGCGAGCTCAAGGCCTCGGGGGCGATGACTCTCCTGCTCAAGGATGCCATCCTGCCCAACCTGGTGCAGACGCTCGAAGGCGGGCCGGCACTGGTTCATGGCGGTCCCTTCGGCAACATCGCCCACGGGTGCAACTCGATCGCCGCCACCAAGCTGGGGCTCGCGCTCGGCGACATCGTGCTCACCGAGGCGGGTTTCGGGGCCGATCTGGGCGCCGAGAAATTCTTCGATATCAAGTGCCGCTTCGGCGGGCTCTCACCCCAGGCGGCGGTCGTGGTGGCCACCGTCCGGGCGCTCAAGATGCATGGTGGGGTCAAGAAGGACGCCTTGAGCACACCCGACGTGGCCGCCCTCGGGCGAGGCATGGTCAACCTGGAGGCGCACGTCAGGAATGTGCAGAAGTTCGGGGTGCCGGTGGTGGTGGCGCTCAACCGCTTCAGCTCTGATACCGACGAGGAGATCTCGGCGGTGCTCGATGCCGCACCCCAGTGGAACGCCCGTGCCGCATTGAGTGAGGTGTGGGCTGCCGGCGGAGAAGGGGGCGAGGCGGTGGCGCGCGAGGTGCTGGCCACTCTGGATGAAGGCAAAGCCTCGTACCGGCCCCTCTACGATGCCGCCAAGCCGATCAAGGAGAAGATCGAGACCATCGCCCGAGAAATTTACGGCGCCGACGGAGTGGATTACGCTCCTGCCGCCGCCAAAGCCATCACCCAGTGTGAGGCGATGGGTCTCGGCGCCACCCCCGTGTGCATGGCCAAGACCCAGTACTCCTTCTCCGACGATGCCACCAAGCTCGGCCGGCCCAAGGGATTCCGACTCACCATCCGGGACGTGTACCCGTCGGCCGGCGCCGGGTTCGTGGTCGCGCTCGCCGGCGAGATCATGACCATGCCCGGTTTGGCCAAGGTCCCCTCCGCGGAAGCCATCAGGGTGCATCCCGACGGCACCATCGAGGGCCTCTTCTGATGCCGATCGGGACCGTCTCCACCACCGGCGCGCCCCGCGCCATCGGGCCTTACAGCCAGGCGGTCCACGCCAATGGCTTCCTCTTTACCGCCGGACAGGTGGGCTTCGATCCGGCCACCGGTGAGTTGGTGGACGGCGAGATCGTCGAGCAGACGCGCCGCGTGCTGGAAAATCTGCGGGCCATTCTGGAGGCGGCCGGCATCGGATTCTCCAGCGTGGTAAAAACCACTGTCTTCCTGGTGGACATGGCCGATTTCGGCCCGATGAACGAGGCCTACGCGGCCGCCTTCGGGCCGCACCGCCCCGCGCGCTCGACGGTGGCCGTCGCCGCGCTCCCCCGAGGGGCGCGCGTCGAGATCGAGGCCATCGCCCTGTTACCTTCCTGACGGGAGCGGATCGGGCCTGGTGGTCTGGCCGGTCTTCAAAACCGCGATGGAGGCGCCTTCGGCGGCTCCGGTGGGTTCGATTCCCACACGCTCCCGCCACTCCGCCGCCACCTTCTC
>JACCQZ010000185.1 GCA_013813875.1 Gemmatimonadales bacterium
AACCCGGAGCAGGAGAATCGGCCACCCTACGAGTTTCTGCCCCAGACCGGCGCAATCTGGCGGGTGTCGCCCCCCGCCCCATGAGCGCGCTGCTGGCTGTCGCCGCATGCGGGGACACCGGGTGCACGTCCTCCCCGCTGCGGGTGCGGCGGTCCGGGCGGGGGCTGAGCGCCGCCGGGACTTTGGGTACCTCTGGGGCCGCTCGCGGCCGGGCAGATCCAAAACCGGAATGAGGTCGTTCTAGTCAAGTAGTTCATGCCAGCGGACCGCTGGAATGTCGCGATCGCGGTACGCAGCAAGCTGGGGAATTGCACTCAAGCACGGCGCCGTCGTCCGCATCCTGGCGGCAGACGCGTCACTTTTCTGGCCAATGGGATTTTTTGAAGACCAAACTCATGCGCAGACTTCGACTCCTCCTTAGCACTACCGCCGCGCTGGCGCTCGGCGCCTGTTCGGATAGCTCCGACGTCTCCGAATCACCGCGGCTCGCCGTATTCATCCAGACCAATGACGCGGCGGGGAACGCGGTGGTCGGCTATGGCCGGGGCGAAGACGGGTTGCTCACGGAACGCGGGACCTATCCCACCGGCGGGTTCGGCACCGGCATTCCCCGCCTCGGCTCCCAAGGGTCAGTCCTTCTCAGCGAGGACGAGCAGTGGCTGCTGGTCGCCAACGTTGGTAGCCACGAGATCTCCATCTTCGGCGTGGGCGACGACACTCTCACGCTGAGTGACCGGGTGTCATCGGGGGGCCAGTTTCCCTATAGCCTAACCCTCCGCGGCGACCTGCTCTATGTCCTCAATGCCGGGGGAAGTGCTCCGGGGGGCAGCGACAACATCACGGCCTTCCGGCTGAGCGCCGAGGGCACCCTCTCGCCGGTGCCCAACTCGACCCGACCGTTGAGCATGGCCCACACCGACCCCGCCCAGGTGCAGTTCAGCCCGGACGGCGGCACTATCGTTGTGACCGAGAAGGCCACCGACAGAATCGACACCTATGCGGTCGGTTCCGATGGCCTGGCCAGCGGCCCAACAGTGGCGGAGTCCAACGGCGATACGCCGTTCGGCTTCGCGTTCACCACCACCGGCTACTTCGTCGTCACCGAGGCCTTCGATAAGGTGGTCGGTCAGGCCGCCGCCTCTTCCTACCGGCTCGCCGGCGCGACCGGGATCGAAGTGATCAGCGGGACGGTGCGGAACGGGGAAGGCGATGTCTGCTGGGCCGTGATAACCCAGGACGATCGCTACGCCTTTATCACCAACTTCGGCAGTGGGACGCTCTCGAGCTACGGGATCGGAAGCGACGGCGCGCTCACGCTGATCGACGCGGCGGCGGCCCGAACCAGCGTGGGGCCTTTGGGGCAGGGCCCGCGCGACCAGGACCTGAGCGCGGACGGCCGGTACCTCTACGTCATCGACGTCGGAACCCAGCGGGTGAGCGGCTACGAGGTGGGGAGCGAGGGCAGTCTCACGTCGGTTGCTGACTTGGGCGGCCTTCCCCCCACGATCGCCGGGCTGGCCGCGCGCTAACTCAACGAGCACCACACAGTCATAGGAGGAGCCGCACAATGCGCACGCCCTGGAAGTCGCTGCTTATGGTCGGGATCGGTCTCGTCGCGGGCGGATGCGGCGACGATAACAGCGGACCTACCCCGGATGAGCCTGAACCGCCTGGACAACTTATCCCCAACAACATGGCCAGCGTCATCAGTCTGGACACCGTCGCCGCCACGGCCGTGTTGCCACTGTATCGGGGTGAGGATGCCAACGGGGGCGCGGTCTATTTCGTCATCACCGAGTCCAATAGTCTCGACGAGGCCGTGCGACTGGGACTCAACTGGGCCCCGAAGCTGATCCACGCGGCCGGAACCAAGGCAGTGCAGCAGGCCACCGAGGTGGGCGGCAGCGGCAATCCCAACAACTTCCCGGTGGTCCGGTTCTCGGGCAACGTCGATTTCAGCCCGACCCGCAACTTGGTGCCAGGCGCGCAGCTCTTCCCGCTGGACCCGAGCACCACACCCGGGTCGGTCGGCGACGCCGATTATAGCCCGGTCTTCACCCTCGACGATCCGA
>JACCQZ010000269.1 GCA_013813875.1 Gemmatimonadales bacterium
CGCGTGCACCGTCCGGGAGTACACCAGTGGTGAGGGAGCCCCTATGACTGAACGCCAGCGTTACCCTCGCAAGGCTGTGAAAGCCCCCCTCCTGCAAGACACCGTGCGTCTGTCGGCCGCCGGACTCGCAAAGGTGCTCGGCGATCTCGAAGCCCGGGTGCTGCGTACAGTGTGGGCGATCGGTCGCCCCGCCCCGGCTCGCGCGGTGCACGATCGGGTGGCCGAGGAGCACCGGGTGGCGTTCCTGACGGTGGTGACCGTGCTCAACAAGCTGGTGGCCAAAGGCATTCTGTCGCGGAAGAAACGCAACGACCTGCTGCACTACGAGGCTAGGCTGAGCGAGGAAGAGTTCATGGCGCATGTCTCGCGCCGAGTGGTCGAGGGTATTCTGTCGCTGGGCTCCGAGGCCGTGACGGCGTCTTTCGTTGATGTCCTGGCCGAGCAGGATCCGGAGCAACTCGAAGAGCTCGCCCGGCTAGTCCGCCAGCGGTTGCGGGACAAAGGGGAATAGCGGGCGTGCAGCGTGCGGGCTACACCTATCTGACGGCGGCGCTCGTCAAGCGGGAGCGGTCGCGCCGGCGCGCGACGCGGGGCGCCATCGCGACCCTCCTCGTGCTGGGCACGGCTCCCGTCATCGCGCACCATGTCGCCGGCGGGGAGATCAATCTCCTGGCGGGTCTCGACCACGTGGGCGCATTGTGCCTCACCGCGCTCCACCTCTTGCTCGCCCCCGTCCACAGCGGCTTCCACGTGCTGCTGCTGGCCGGAGCGGGGTACGCGCTGTGGGACCGCCTCCGGGCGTGGCGGCGCACCCGGCAGGCGTTGTTACCCTTGGCAGCCTCCCGGCCCGATCCCGGCGACCCGTTCTGGGCGGCGGCGGCGGGAGCGGGCCTGGACCACCGCCGGCTCCGCATCGTGGAGGGGCTCCCCGTGCCGGCACTGACCATCGGCCTGGTTCGACCGCTCGTCTACGTCGGCCAGGATCTTGCCGAAGAGCTGACCGAGGCCGAACTGACCGTCGTGCTCGCTCACGAAGGGGCGCACGTGGCGCGGCATGATCCCCTGCGGCTCTTCGCCCTGCGGCTGCTCGCGTGCGCCTTGTTCTGGCTTCCGGCCTTCCGGCGCCTGGCCGACGACCTTGCCGACGACGTGGAGATCGCGGCCGACGACCGGGCCGCACCGGGGCGCCCGCTCGTGCTCGCGACGGCGATTCTGGCCCTGGCACGGCGCCGAGTACCGCAATCGCTGCCGGGCACCTCCCTTGGCTTTCACCACAGGGATCTGCTGGAGCGTCGCGTCCGCCGGCTCGTCGGGGAGGATGTCGCGGCGCAAACCCATCTGACACGCGGCTCACTGATCGAGGCGTGCGTGGCGGTCTCCCTCCTCTGGTTTTCCACCTTCGTGGTGGTGCACCCGCTGCCGGTATCCGACTCCATGGGTTTCCGCCCGCACTGCGAACACCCCGCCGGGTCCGTGCTCGCGCATTTCTTCTGCCTACAGGGTGAAGAGGACGCGGCCCATTGCCCGCACGCGACCGGGCGGACATCTGCCGCGCATGCCATGGCCGACTCCGTCGCCGCTGACCCGCTGAGGCTCGACCGTGATCCGGTGCCGGCGGGAGTGGCGCCGGCGGCGCCCGGCGCCATGCTCCTCGGGGTCGGAGTGGCGACCAGGAACGCCGTGATCACCAACACCACCGCAGCGGCCGCGAGCTCCACCGTGGCGGACTTCCGGATTCGCCGGGCGCCGGCCTCATCGCCGAGCGCAGGTCGCACCCGTCGCCAGTTATAGGCCCCGGTGCCCACCACGACGGTCAAGACCCCTACCTTGAGCAGGAGCGTGCGACCGTATCCCGTCTGCCACAAGGCCGGCAGGGTACCGGCGTGCATCCATGCGGCCAAGAGGCCGGTCAATACCAGCAGGCCGGCAGCAGAGAGCGCCACCGGGGAGAAAGCGTTGATCAGATCCGCCGCGGCCGGACCCCGCTGGGACGGCTCCAGCCTGAGGACCACCGGGAGCCCCACGACAACGACCAGCAGAAGAGTGCCGATCCACGCTCCGGCACCGAGGACATGGAGGCCGTCGGCAACCACCGCGGCCGGCACCCACCCCTCGGTCGAGACGGCGTGGCCGGACAGGGCGGGGGTAAAGCTCAGGAGGACCGCAGCCAGTTCGGCACCGACCCATCCGCTTGCCGGCGAAGTGCGCACCGCGGTGAAGCTCGCCAGCGCGAGCACGGTACCGCCGAGCTGCAGGAGCCATCCCCAGCCCCACACGGTTAAGGTGAGCATCGAAACCACCAGCCCCGGCTCCAGCGCGCCGGCGGCGCCATGCACGGCGTACGACTGGGCCACCAGGCGGGCGGCGACGGCAATCAGAAGCACACCGCCGCCCAGGAGGCCGAGCGTCGCGGCGCGGCTGGAGGCGTTCGCGACCACGAGGGCGTTGGTCCTACCACCAGATCGGCGGACCCGGCCAAGAACGACGCGGTGAAAGACGACCGTACCGACGACGAGCAGCAAGCCGGCGTAGAGCACCCACCGCACGAGAGCAAAGAGGGGGCTTTCAGCCCCGAAGCTGGTGCTGCCGTCGGTGTCAACGGTGTTCGAGGGATGGTGTGCCGCGGGTGGCCTTGCCTGTCCGGGCGCAACGACCCCGGCCCCGGTCTCGCCTGCTCCCGCCGTGTCCGCGGTCCCGTCGGTGGCGACAGTGAACGTGTAGCGGCCCCGGATGGGGTGGGCGTCGGGGCCGGCTGTCTGCCAGATCACGGCGAATTGTCCCGCCGGGAGCTTCTCATCAATCGCCGCAACGACGGTGTGGGCGTCACCGCCGGCGAGCGCCGGTGGTCGCAGCCGAACCGTGTCGCCGGCGGGCCCCAGCAAGGTGAGCCGGGTGAACGTGAGCTCGGGCACCTCCGAGAACGTCAAGCGAAGCTCGGTCGGCGCCGTCCTGAGCCGGGCGCCTGCGGCCGGCACGCTGCGCGCAAGGCTCGGGTGAGCGAGATCGGTGAGACGCGGGCGCGACCCCGCGGCGGCTGGCGGCACGAGCGCAAGCGCCAGTGCGAAGACGAGCCACACGCGATTCGCGGCGCCGCGTGTGCAGCGGCGCCGCTTTGACGTCACGGCTTTTCCTTCTGCATCCCGGGCATATCGCCGTGGTCCATGCCCTCGTGGTCCATGGCAGAGGCGGTGTCCGCCGGCTCCGCCCGGGGGGCCGCGGGCGCCTTCTTGCCCTTCGCCGCCCCTGTCTTCCCGCGCCCATCGGGCGGCACTTGCCGCTCCATCTCCTGCATCATGCGCTGCATGGCGGTGTCCGCCAGCATGCGCTGCCGGATGACCGGGTCGGCCATCATGCGGCGGTGCATCTCCATCATCGAGGACCCGTGGGCCTGCATCCCGGCGGCGCTCGAGTCGGAAGCGCCTTCCGCCATGGGGGAGTGCTCCATCGCGCCGTGCTCCATACCCGCCATGCTATCGCGCATGACCCCACCCCCCGAATCCGCCTGCATCCCCGACATCTTGGAATGGTCCATGCCGGGCATGGCGCCGCCATTTCCACCGTGCTGCATGGCATCGGCGTGGGTGGCGCCGATGGCGACCGTGGGTTTGGGCAGCGACTCGAGGAAGCCAGCCGCCACGCCGCCCATGTTCTCGACGCCCATCATCCGCGACATCGAGCGCCACTCCTGCTCGGTCCATGCGAAAGAGGTAGCGTCGCGGTACCGCGCCGCCGCCTTCAGGATCTCCTCGCGCTTCTTCTCCTTCGGCACCTCGGCCGATGCGAGGACGTCGGAGATCACGTCGTGCATCGCGTGCAGGTTGTCGAAGATGATCGCCGCCTCGGGATAGCGCCGGGCGAACTCGGGGGCCACCGCCGCGGTCATCGGCATGAGGCGCGGCATGTTCTCGGGCGCGCTCTCGAGCATCTGCTTGAAGCGCGCGACCGCCGCGAGCACACCGGTCTGGCGCTCGGCCGGCGTCTTTCCGGTGACGAGGGGCTCGTAGAGCCCGACCTGAAGCCAGTGGTAGGCCCAGATCAGGCCGTTGAACTTGGGGTACTCCCGCCGGAAGGCGAGCGAATAGTACTGGCCCTCCATCAGCTCCATATTCTTGGGCACCGAACTGAAGGCGATATCGGGGCGCGCCTTATAGTAGCGGATCAGCTCGGCGACCTGGACGTCCTTCTCCGCGAGCGAGATCTCCTCATCGGCCCACACGTCGTAGATCTGACGGTGAAGTACGTGGGCCCAGTCGAACATCATCTTGGCCTCGGGAGCGAGCTTCGCGTAGGCGATCTCGATCGCGCCTTCCTCCAGCGGCACCCTCGGCGGGTGCACCAGCAGCTCTTGGGTGATGAACCGGTACTCTTTCTCTTCGAGCTCGGCCGGCGGGGCGTCCGGCTTGGTGTAGAGCTTCTCGTAGAGGATGGCGTGCCCATAGTCGAAGGCGTTGAAGAGCCGATCGGCGGGGGCGTACTCATTCCGGAACGCCCAGTTGTGCTCGGCGGGGAGGTAGAACTGGTCGGTCTGTTGCACCCACTGGGCGTTGACCGCGCCAGAGACCGCGCCGACGAGCGCGGCAGAGAGGACCAGACCTCGAAGGCCGGTGCGGGTGCGAGATGCATCGCGAGTCATAGCATGCTCCTGTGGTACTTCTCGTGCTTCGTACTCAGGGTAGCCTGGCGCGACGGCCGCGCCACGCTGCTTTCACCGGACATATAACGCTTCGGACCCGAGCTCGGTTCAGCGCCGCGGCACCGGGATGAGTCCGCGGATCGCGAACGCGTAAGCGGCGCCGAAGGTGACGAACCACGACCGGTCGTCGCCGGTGAGCCGCCGGCCCAAGCCGCCGTCCACCGCCAACTGCGGACTCAGCTGATATCGGATGCCGCCGGCGGCGTTCAGCTCGAGGTCGGTGTTCGGCCCCAGCGGGTCTTGGACGTATAACTCCGCCGTGATGAGGGTTGACTTGAGGGGAAAGGTGCGATCCACCGCGACCCCCGCGAGCCACCGGGAGAGCTCCACGACACTGTTCACCCCCTCCCCCACCCCGTCAGCGCTGCCGAAGGTGTACTGGCCGTTCAGGTGGAAGCGGGCCCAGGTATACGTGCGGGTCGCGATTCCCCGCAGCGACAGGTAGGCATTGTCGGGAGCCAGGGACCCGACGGGGAGCACGACGTCGGCCGCGAGCCCGAAGGCGGGAAGGCCCGACGTCTCGACATTGAGATTGTGCAACACCGAAAGGTCGAGGCCGGCAAGCCCGAATTCTTCGTCTACGCCCAGCCCACCGTCAACGAAAGCGAGCGGAACGCCGATTTCCAGGTGAGTGCGGGGGAAGATCCCATACGTGATCTCGGGCTCGATGCCCCAGTTGTAGAGCCCGCCGTCTCTCCGCTCCAGCCTCACCGGCGCGAGCTGCAGCTCGAAGGCGTATCGCTCGGTGGGATAGGCGTCCTCGATCTGGATCGGACGGTTGCGATCCGTGTTGTAGAAGTCGGTTTGGGCGGCCAACGGCACGACTGTCAGTGTGAGCGCTATCAGGCATGCGACTGCCGTGCCGATCACTGTTGGGCGGTGGGGCTCGGTGAAACGCCCGGCTCGCGTCGGGTAAGACATCACCCATCTCCTCAGGTTACAGTGGCTGACTCCCCTCGGCTTTTACGTGGCGTAAAATACACCCATGCTGCACTCGATGCCAACATCGGTCCCCCACCAGCCACTGCCGTTACGCCTCGCGCTCGGCGACACGCCGGGAGCGCCCCCACGACGCCAGCAGATAGACGAATACCCCATCCAAGCCGAGCATGACGAGCCAGGTCAGGGCCATGTGCAGCATCATTCCACCCATCATCTTTCCACCCATCATCATCCCACCCATCCCGCGGCCCGCGGCCCTGGTGCTGTCGCCGCCCATCATACCCATCATGCCGCTATCGCCCATGGTTTCCCTGCCCATCATTCCCCCCATGCTGAACCAGCCGATGAGGGCGAGCAGTGTCCACAGCACGGCGAGCGAGCTCAGCACCCACAGGGCCGTGCGAAGTCCTTTGGTCATTATTCTTGCTCCTTCCGGATTCAGGGATGTAATGAAAAGCTGCTTGCCAGATCTCTCCCGGCTTTCCGCCGGTTCCACAGCTCGTCGTCAGCCGACCCTTCCAGCCCCCGCCTGCGCCAGAGGAAGTAGAGCACCGGCAGCACTACGAGCGTGAGCACCGTCGAGGTGATCAT
>JACCQZ010000281.1 GCA_013813875.1 Gemmatimonadales bacterium
GCCGGGTCCTTTCCCGGGTGTGGCCCCGATTTTCCCTCCGCACCGGGATGGACCTCTCCGGGCTCGCCCGTGACCCACTGGTGGCCCAGACGGTGCTGGCCGATCCGCTCTTCCACCGTGTCGCCACCGCCAGGCTCTCGACCGAAGTGGTCGCCGCCATCGCCAGAGTTCAGGCCGGGGCGCCGCACTTCCGCCTTCCGCTCCTGGTGCTCCACGGCGCCGCTGACCGGATGGTGCCCCCGGAGGGTAGCCGCGCGTTCATTGCCAGGGTGAGTCACCCGGACAAAGAGCTGCGCGAGTATCCCGAGGCGTACCACGTGCTCTTCGCCGATGTGGGGCGGGAACAGGTGCTCGCCGACCTGGAGCGTTGGATAGCCGCACGCCTCTGAGGGTGCTCGCGCCGCGCGGGACCGAACGCTACTGTAGATGGAACGTGAAGTCGCCCTTCATTCGCGCCCTGCGCCTGCGCTGCCCGCACTGTGGCGGCGGACCGATCTTCGTGACCTGGTCGCGCCTGGTGCCCAACTGCCCGGTTTGCGGACTGGGGTTGGAGCGGGGCGAAGAGGGCTACTGGCTCGGTGCCTATTTCTTCAATCTGATGGCCGTGGAGACCGTCTTCACGGTGTGGGTCGTCGGATTTCTGGCGCTGACCTGGCCCTCACCACCTTGGGACCTGTTCCAGATCACCACCGTGCTGCTCATGGCGGTTACGCCGTTCCTCTTCTTCCCCTTTTCCAAGACGCTGTTTCTCGCCTTCGATCTCATGGTGCGCCCGGTGTCGGAGGAGGATTTCCGGGTGCCTCACGAGGAAGCCCGCCGTCACGGCGTGAGGCCTCCTCGTGGGCCTTCAGCGACTCCATGACCCGCTCGGGCTCGACGTCTCGAGCGAGCTCGCCTATCTTCGGCCGGCGGCGAGCGGATTTTAGGCGCGGGCATCGGTCTCGGGTGACCCGAGTCACCGCAGCGTTACAGGTAGCCACGCCATTGTGCGCCCGTTCCGACACACCGGTCCATCCCACCCCGTCTGCGCGACGCGGGCTTCCACAGGAGAAGAGATGAGAGCCTCAGCACGAGTGTACGCGGCTGTGTTCTCCCTGGCCCTGGTTGCGGCGCCGGCCTCGGCCCAGCGCCTGGGCACCATCGACTTTGGAGCTTTCGCTCAGGCCAGCTATTTCGACCGGACCCTCGGATTCGAGCAGGGGGCGGGAGGTGGCGGGGTTCGGCTGGGATTTTTCGTCCTGCCGAGCCTCGAGTTGGAGGGGGAGGGCACCTTCGTGCCTACCCCGGGTCCGAACAACGTGCGGGTCAACTATTTCCCGCTGCGTGCCCGGGCCACGTTCAACATCCGGACCGGGCAGCACACCGCGCTGCTGCTGGGCGCCGGTTACGTGCACAATGAGTATCGCCGCGACCTGGACCTGAGCGACGACGGGGTCACCGGCCTGGTCGGCGTCCGGCTGGGCCTGCCCGGCCTCCCGGCCATCCGGCTGGCCAGTTATCTCGACGTCATACCCTCGCCCGCCAACGGAGACGCCGAGAACCTCAACTGGGGCCTCCAGGCGGGGCTCTCCTTCCTCTTCGGCGCGGGCTCATCCGGGGGGACGGACGCCGCGGCAGACGAAGACGATGCCGAACAGGACGCCGACATGAGAGAGGGCGAGGCGATGCCCGACTCGGCAGTGGCCGCCGCGCGGGCCGATTCGATCGCCCGAGCCGCCCGCGAGGACTCGTTGCGCGCACGGGCGGCGCAAGACAGCGTGGCCGCCGCCGCGCGGGCGGAGGAGCAGCGGCTCGGCGACAGCGTTCGCGTCGTCGAGGAGCGAGCCGCCGCACGGCAGCAGACGCTGCGCGACAGCCTCCAGATCGCGAGGCAGCAGGACAGCGTCCGGCTCGCCGCTATGCGGGACAGCCTCCGCCTGACCCGCAACAGCGCCCGCATGGCCGCGCTCCGTGACAGCATCAGCCGGGTCGCCCTGCGCGACAGTCTCCGGACCCTGGTCACCGAGAGGCAGAGCCGGGTGACGCTGCGAGGGGTGAACTTCGAGATCAACAAGGCGGTATTGTTGCCGGTCTCGCGGGAGATCCTGCAGGACGTCGCCCAGTCGCTGGTATCCAATACCGACGTTCGGGTGGAAGTCCAGGGGCATAGCGACAACACCGGACCTCGCCAGCTCAATGAGGAGCTTTCCCTGGCCCGGGCGGAAGCGGTAAAGGCCTTCCTGGTGGAGAACGGCGTGACCGCGGAGCGGATGGAGGTACGGGGATACGCCTGGGACGAGCCGGCAGCCAGTAATAAGACGGCCTCGGGCCGGGCGGAAAATCGCCGGGTGGAGCTGCGCCGCACCGATTGACCGAGTAGGGAGTAGAGCCCGGTCAACTGCAGAACGCTTGAGGATGTACCTGAGTCGGAGCCGGCGGGCGGTGCCTGCCGGCTTTCGGCTATCGGCACATCTCTTGCCCCTGTTGCTTCCCCCGGGTAGTAAGCACCAGCACCCTCGTCGCGAGGCGGGTTCGCAGAGCCAGGAGTCTCCATGCGGGATCGTCCGGCTGCCGGCGCTTCGCCGCGCACCCACCCTCCGTTCTCCCCCTCCCAGCGCGTCATCGCCTCCCTCAGCGACTCCGAGAGGTTTCTCGCCGCGGCTCTCGACGCGCTATCCGCTCACATCGCGATCCTGGATTCTGCCGGTGCGATCATCGCCATCAACGAGCCATGGCGGCGTTTCGGGTCAGCCAACGGCTATGGCGACGCGGACCCGGGCCTGGGGACCAACTACCTGGCGGTATGCGACGCCGCGGCGATGTCCGGATCCCGGGAGGGCGCCGAGGCGGCGGCCGGCATCCGGGAAGTCGCCGCCGGCTCTCGCGACGAGTTCAGTCTGGAGTACGCCTGCCACGTGCCCACCGTCGAGGAGCGCTGGTTCGAGATGCGGGCGCGCCGCCTGCCCAGCGACCGGGGAACCTGCGTGGTCATAGCCCACGAGTGCATCACCGAGCGCCGGCAGGCCGAGGCCGAGCTTCGGGCGATCTTCAAGGCGATGCACGACGTCGTTCTCGTGCTCAGCCGCGAGGGCCGCTACGTCAAGGTCGCGCCGACCGGAGCTCCGTTGCTGTATCGGCCCGCGGAAGATCTGGTCGGCCGTACCGTGCACCAGGTGTTGCCTCGGGAGATGGCGGATCTCACGGTGGAGACCATCGGCCGCTCGCTGGCCACCGGCCGCCGGGTGGAGGTGGAGTACCAGCTCGAGATCGGAGGCGAGCTGCTCTGTTTCGCCGCCGCGCTCACGCCGATGACCGAAGAGACCGTCGCCTGGGTAGCGCGCGACGTCACCGCGGCCAGACGCGGCGAGGAGGCGCTTCGGGAAAGCGAGTGGCGCCACCGGGTGCTGTTCGAGCGCAATCCGCTGCCCATGTGGCTCTTCGATGCCGAGACACTCGCCATCCTCGCGGTGAACGACGCCGCGGTCGAGCATTACGGCTACAGCCGGGAAGAATTCCTCGGGCTCACGATCATGGATCTCCGGCCCCAAGAAGCCATCCCCGAGCTACTCGCCTCCCGGCCGGCGGCAGGCTCGGGCCGCAGCC
>JACCQZ010000316.1 GCA_013813875.1 Gemmatimonadales bacterium
CATCATCGGTGCATGCGAGAGCTGTCGGTCGAGACGGTCCTGTCGGCGGTTACCGCGGTGGCAGGCACGGAGGAACGGCGTGCGATTCGTACTGGGCATTGACATCGGCGGGACCAATCTCGTGGTGGGAAGCGTGGCCGAGGACGGGTCCGCTCTCTACGCCCTGGGCAGCGAGCCCACCCATGCAGAGGCGGGTGAGCGCGACGTGCTCGACCGACTGGTCGCGCTCGCGGCGCGGACCATCGAGGAGACGCGGCGTCAACTGCCTGGCGCGGACATCATGGGGATCGGTGTGGGCGCGCCCGGGCCGCTCGATACCCGAAGCGGTATCGTGCTCCTCACACCCAATCTGGGTTGGGTCAACCTGCCGCTGCGCCAGATCATCCACGACCGGCTCGGTCTCCCGGCCGCGCTCGACAACGACGCCAACTGCGCCGTGCTGGGCGAGTGGTGGGTGGGAGCGGCGCGGGGAACCCGGCACGCGATCGGCATCACCATCGGGACCGGTATCGGCGGCGGGCTCATCCTCGATGGGCAGCTCTACCACGGCGCCTCGGACGTGGCCGGGGAGATCGGCCACAGCACGATTGACACCGAGGGCCGGCGCTGCAAGTGCGGCAACTACGGCTGCCTCGAAGCCTACGCGTCGGGCCCCAATATCGCGCTCCGCGCTGTTGAATCCATCGAGGCGGGGGTCGAGAGCAGCCTCTCCGGGCTGGTGGACGGCGACCTCACCCAAGTCACCGCCCAGACGGTGTACGAGGCGGCCCAGGCGGGCGACGAGCTCGCGCTCCAGGTGGTGACCGATACCGCTCGCTTCCTCGGCGCCGGCATCGCCAACCTGCTCAACGTCTTCAACCCCGAGGTGGTGGTCATCTGCGGGGGCGTCACCCTCGCCGGCGATCACCTTTTCGTTCCGCTGCGGCGGGAGGTGGCGCGGCGGGCCTTCAAGCCGGCGGTCAATGCCTGCCGGATCGTTCCCTGCGAGCTGACCGGGACCGCGGGCGTCTATGGGGCGGCCAAGGTCTTTCTCGATCAGGCGGTCGGTGCCTAAGGTCGGCATCCTCGGCTCCCTCGTCTGGGACCTCATCTATGGGCGCGACCCGATGGCCCCTCCGGTCGAGGAGTGGGGCGGCATCGCGTACGCGCTCTCGAGTCTGGACTCCAGCGTGGCGCCCGGGTGGGAGATCGTCCCCCTCATCAAGGTGGGGCGCGACCTGGCGCCGCGGGCCCAGGAATTCCTGCGCAGCCTGTCGCGGCTCACTCCCGGCGCGCGGTGCGTCGAGGTGCCGGCGCCTAACAATCGGGTGGTGTTGCATTACCAATCGAATGAGCGGCGCACCGAGCGAATGTCGGGCGGTGTCCCGGCCTGGACCTGGGCCGAGCTGGGCCCCATGGTGCGGGATCTCGACGCCATCTACGTGAACTTCATCTCGGGCTTCGAGCTCGCGCTGGGTACGGCGCAGGCGTTGAGGCAGGGATTCCGCGGCCCGATCTACGTGGACGTGCACAGCCTGCTCCTGGGCATGCAGCACGATGGCGTCAGGGTGCTTCGGCCGCTGGCGAACGCCGAAGCATGGTTCGCCTGTTTCGACGTGGTCCAGCTCAATGAGGACGAGATGCACCAGCTCTCCACCGATCCTCACGCGCTCTCCGCCCAGGCACTCGACGCCGGGGTGTCGCTGCTGGTGGTGACGCTCGGCGCCCGGGGAGCGGCCTATGTGGCGGCCTCGGGGTTCGACGGGTGGGGACCGGAAGCCGCCGCCGAACAGCTTGCCGTTCGCGCCGCGCTGATCTCGCCGGGCCAGGTGGACGCCCTCGACCCCACCGGCTGCGGCGATGTCTTCGGCGCCGCGGCGTTCGCCCGGCTCCTGGCCGGCGACTCGGTGGAAGGGGCCCTCCGCCATGCCACCACTCTGGCCGCGCGCAACGCGGCGTTCCGTGGCGCCGGCGGCCTCACCCGCCACCTGCGGGGCGAGCTGGTGACGCCGTGACCCGCGTCATCGAGGTGCCGACCCACTTCGACGACCGCAGCTTCGAGCAGTTCGCCGCCGGATTCGGCAACTGGCCCCCGGAGGAAAAGGTGCTGGTGGACGCGCGCGGCGCGCAGTGGGCTTCGCCGTATGGGCTCATCGGCATGCTGACGGCAGGCCAGGCGATCGCCGAAGCCAAGGGCGAGCGCCCGCTCCTCACGGTGCCGACCACCGACGAGGTCAAGCGGTACTGGGCCCGCATCGGCTTCTTTCGGCACGCGGCCGAGCTCTTCGAGCTGCACGGACGGGTACCCAAGGCGTCGGCCAGCGGCCCCAGCGACGTGCTGCTCGACGTCACGCCGGTGCGGGCCATGGAGGACGTGCATCAGGTGGTGGAGAAGATCACCGAGACGGCGTCGAAGATCCTGCACGGCGAGCTGGGGCTGGAGCGCAACGCGACAATGCGATTCAGTATGGCGCTTTCGGAATCTTGTCAGAATATTGTGGAACACGCCGGCACCGGCGGTTGGGTGGCGGTGCAGGTCTATACCTTCCGCCGCCGGCTGGGCCGCCGAGTCGCGGTCATCGCCGTCAGCGACGGAGGGGTCGGCTTCCGCCGTTCGCTGGAGAGCACCCACGCGAAGCGCTTCGGCGAGCGTTGGGGCGACGGCGCGGCACTCGAGGCGGCGCTCATCCAAGGCGTGAGCCGCTTCCGCGATCCGGGGAGAGGCCAGGGACTCGCCGGCATCAAGGGCTTTCTCGACCGCTGGAAGGGCAAGATCTCCATCCGGAGCGGCACCGCCCGCCTGTCAATCGTACCGGCCTGGGACGACGATCTTCCCTTGGCCGATCATCTCGCGTTCTTTCCCGGAGCCCAGGTGCAGATCACCATTCCAGCCCAGGAAGCGGACAGCCGATGATCGAAACGATCCGCATCGGCCATCTGCTGCGTGAGGCCACCTCGTCGCCCTACCGGAACCTGGTCACCCGCCCGACCGGGGTCGCCGTCCGCAACCGTATCGAGGACGCCCTGTCCCGCTCCGACTGTCTTACCGCCCTGCTCGACTTTTCCGACATCGAGCTGCTCGACTTCAGCTGCGCCGACGAGATCGTCGCCAAGCTGCTGCTGACCCAGGCGTCGCAGCGGCGGCGGTTCATGGTGCTCCGGGGGCTCCGCGACGACCAGCACGAGGCCATCGAGCAGGTGCTGCGGCACCATCGGCTCGCGGTGGTAGCAATGGTCCACGGCGACGAGCCCCTGCTGCTCGGCTGGGTGTCGCCCGACGCGCGGGAGGCCTTCGCGTGCATGCCCCGGACCGGCCCATCGGCTCCCTCCGATCTGGCGCGGGCGCTGGGCTGGCCCGAGCCGCGTATGCGGGCGGCGCTCGACGCGTTGGCCCTGCTCCTCCTGATCCGCCCGGAAGACGGCTGGTACCACCCCCTGCTCGTCGCATGAGCCCGCGCCGCTTCGGCTTTTCCACGACCGCCATCCACGGCATCCCCCGCCGCCGGCCCGATTGGACGCCGGTAGCTCCGGCCCTGGTACAGAGCAGCACCTTCACCAATCCGGTGGGTTCGGAGGAGGAGGTGCTCTACGGCCGCTACGGCAACACCCCGAACCAGGTATCGCTGGCCCACAAGTACGCGCTGCTGGAGGGAGCGGACGACGCCATCTTCGTCTCCAGCGGCATGGGCGCCACCGCGCTGGCGCACCTGGCCGTTCTCCGCCCCGGCGACCACCTGATCAGCAGCAGCTGGATTTACGGCGGCACCCGGCGGCTGCTCGACCAGGAGCTGACTCGCTTCGGCATGGACGTCACCTATGTGCGGCCGGACCAGCCGCGACTTTGGCGCCGCTCGGTGCGAAAGGCCACCCGCGCGGTCTTCGTGGAGACGCCGACCAATCCGACCATGCGCCTGGTGGACCTCGCGCCGATCAGCCAGGTGGCGACCGAGTTCGGCTTGGCGCTGCTGGTGGACGCCACCTTTGCCAGTCCGATCAACTTTCGCCCGCTGGAGCACGGCGCCGACGTGGTGATCACCAGCGCCACCAAATACCTCAACGGCCACAGCGACGTCGTCGCGGGCGCCGTAGCGGGGGCCGCCTCGCTCGTCGAGGAGGTGAGCCGGCTGATGCGGCTCTGGGGACAGGCCATTGATCCCCACACCGCCTGGCTGGTGGACCGCGGGCTCCGCACCCTCGCGCTCCGGATGGAGCGGCACAACGCCAACGGACTGGCCGTGGCCCAGTGGGCCGAGGAGCAGCCGGGAATCACCCGAGTGCACTACCCGGGGCTCCCTTCTCATCCCGAGCACGCCCATGCACTCGAGGTCCTGGACGGCTTCGGCGGCATGGTCGGCCTGGAGATCAAGGGCGGAATCAAGGCCGCCGAGCGGCTGCTCAAACGACTCAAGCTGATCACCCACGCCCCGAGCCTGGCCGGTGTCGAGAGCCTGGTCTCGGAGCCCCGTCTCACCTCGCACGCCGGCATGACCCCCGAAGCCCGTGCCGCCATCGGCATCCCGGACGGATTTATCCGGCTGAGCTGCGGGGTGGAGGATGTGGAGGATATCATCGGGGATTTGGGGCAGGGGTTGGGGAAATAGGGCAAGAGCAAGTGACAAGTAACAAGTGACAAGTAGCAAGTGACTTCGAGTCCACTTGTCACTTGTCACTTGCTCTTGCCCTATGCTCTACCCCCGCCCCCACCCCCTTCTTATCTTCACCCTGTGATCCGCTTCTCCCACGTGTACAAGTCGTATCCCAATGGTGCGCTGGCCCTGAAGGATGTCACCTTCAGGGTGAGCAAGGGCGAGTTTGTCTTTCTCACCGGGCACTCGGGTGCGGGCAAGTCCACCATCATGAAGCTGCTCTTCGCGGAGCAGCGGCCGACGGCGGGTGAGGTGCGGGTGTCGGGGTACATCGCCAACAGCCTCAAAGCCGACGAAGTGCCCAAGCTGCGGCGGCGGCTCGGCGTGGTCTTTCAGGATTTCCGACTTCTCGAAGACCGGACGGCAGGCGAGAACATCGCCTTCGCGTTGGAGGTGACCGGGGCCCGGACCGATACCATCGCGGCGCGCGTCATGCGAGTGCTGACCCAGGTGGGTCTCTCGGCCAAGAGCCGGGCCTATCCGCGCGAGCTTTCCGGCGGGGAGCAGCAGCGGGTTGCCATCGCCCGCGCCCTGGTAAACGACCCCGCCATTCTCGTTGCCGACGAACCGACCGGCAACCTCGACGAACGGGCTACCCGCGGCGTCTTTCAACTGCTGCGCGACATCAACGCCGGGGGCACGGTCGTGGTCATGGCCACCCACGACCTCGACCTGGTACGGCAGACCAACTACCGCACCATCGAGCTGCGTGAAGGGTCGGTGGTCTACGACAGCGCGGTGGACGAGGCCGATACGGTGGGGGCGCAGTGAGGCTGCTCACCCGCGAGGCGCTGCTCTCCTTCCGCCGGGCCCCGCTCCTCTCGACTCTCTCGGTGACCACCATCGCCTTCTCGCTCTTCACCATCGGGCTCTTCGGCCTGGTGGCGATCAACCTGCGCGAGGCGCTCCGTGGACTGGAGGAACGGGTAGAGATCGTCGCCTTCGTACTCCGCGGCACCCCGGCCGAGACGATCACCCTCGCTTCGCAGGACATCGCGGCGTTTCCCGAGGTGCAGGACGTCAACTTCGTCACCGAGCAGCAGGCGCTGGCCCGGGCGCGGGCCGAGTTGGTGGAGTTCAAGGACGCCTACCGCGACCTGCAGGTGAATCCCCTTCCCGCCTCCATCGAAGTCCGGATGAAGCAGGGCCAGCGCGACGCCGCCACCGTGGATCGGGTGGCCGAGCGCTTGCGCGGGTTCGGATTCGTGGACGACGTGCGATATGGGCGGGAGTGGGTGCAGCGCCTCGATCAGCTCCGGAACGTCACCGGGCTGGTGGGACTGGTGATCGGGTTGGCGTTCGCGGCGGTGGCGGTGGTCATCATCGGTGTCACCATCCGGCTCACGATCCTGCAGCGGGCCCGCGAGATCTCAATCATGCGGCTGGTAGGCGCGACCAACTGGTTCGTTCGCGGCCCCTTCCTCCTGGAGGGAGCCATCAAGGGGTTCCTCGGCGGCCTGCTTTCTCTGCTGTTGTGCTACGCCGGCTACCTCCTCTTTCACGACAACGGCGGCGGCCCCTTCGGCGGGCTGATCTTCTTCGGCCCCCAGCAGATGCTGTTGATCCTGGTATTCGGCGTGCTGCTCGGGTTGGGGGGAAGCCTGGTGAGTGTGGGACGGCATCTGCGGCATGTATAGGGCGACGTCGCCCTTCTTTCGGACCGGGCTTCCCGCGGTTCTGCTGGCTGCACTCCTCTCTCTCTCTTTTGCCGCCGCCCCCGCCGCCGCCCAGCAGGACCTGGAGCAGAGCCGCCGCCGACTGGAAGAGATCCGGCGCGAGCGTGACCAGTTGCAGGAGCAGCAGCGCCGGCTTCAGGGACAGGTCCACGACGTGAACGACGAGCTGAGCAACCTGGAGCGGCAGCGGGAATCCACTCAGCGGATCGTGGACGAGATCGAGCGGCAGATCGGCGGACTCTCCTCTCAGCTCGATCGCTCCAGTGCCGAGCTGATCCTGGCGGAAGACAACCTGGCTGAGCGGCGGGCGGTGCTGGAGCGCCGGCTGGTGGATATCTACAAGCGGGGAATGCTCTACACCTTTCAGGCGCTCCTCGCCGCCGAGTCGTTCGGGGAGCTGCTCAGCCGCTACAAGTACCTCTATCTCACCAGCCGGCAGGATCGGTCGCTGGTTACCGACGTCGAAAAGCTGCGCAACCGGGTGACCCAGCAGCGCGACGATCTGCTCAACGTACGAAAGCAGCTCGACCGGACGCGGGAGGAGCGCGCGGCGGAGTACTCCAAGTACAGCGACCTGGCCCGCACCCGCGCCCGCCGGCTGGACCAGTTGCGCCGCTCGGCCCGCACCACCGAGCGCCGGCTGACGACTTTGCAGAAGGACGAGGCGCGCCTCAACAACCTCCTGGCGGCGCTGGAGCGGGCGCGGCGCGACGAGGCCGGCCGCGGCCTTCGCGGAGCCGCCCCCGTGCCCGGCTCGATCACCACCGCCGACCTCGGCCGGCTGGACTGGCCGGTCGAGGGAGCCGTCGTCTACCGCTTCGGGCGCGACACGCTGCCGAGCGGGGGGATCATCCGCTGGAACGGCGTCGGCATCGCCGCCACCGCCGGCACGTCGGTCAGGGCAGTGGAGGCCGGCAAGGTCCGGCTGGTGGGCCAGTTCGGAACCTACGGGCTCACCATCGTGCTGGAGCACGGCAACGGCTATTACTCGGTCTACTCCCACCTCGAGTCCGCCGGCGTCAGCCTGGCGAGCGAGGTCACCAAGGGGCAAACCATCGGCGCCGTCGGCGGCGCCAACTCCGACTACGGGCCGCACCTGCACTTCGAGATTCGGGGAGAGAATCAGGTGGCGTTGAATCCGACGGAATGGCTAAGGAAGAGGTAGAGACGAGGAGCAAGTGACAAGTGACAAGGAGCAAGGGCAAAGGCGGAAGTCGCAATCCGATCAACTCCCCACTTGTCCCTTGTCCCTTGTCACTTGCTCCTCGTCCCTTGCCACCACTTTCTACTCCGCCACCCCCACCCTCTCTCCCACCTGCGCCTTCCCCCGCATCAACGCCGCCTCGACCAGCGCGAACATGTCATCGGCCTGGGTGACGGCGGGGTGGGGATAGGTGACGATGCCGATGCTGAAACCGGGGCGCTCGGCGGGGGCGGTAAACTCGAAGGGCATGGCGGCGAGACGCTCGCGTACCCGGGCCACCGACCGCCGGGCGCCGGTGGAACCGGTCTCGGGCAGTACGATGGCGAACTCGTCGTCGCCGTAGCGGGAGACGAAGTCGGGAAGCCGCAGCTCCCGGCGCAGTCGGGTCCCTACTTCCTGAAGCACTCGGTTGCCGGCCACGGAGCCCAGCTCGTCGTTGATGGCGCCCAGAGCGTCAATGTCGAGCAAGACGAGGCTGAAGCTCAGCGCGTAGCGGCGGGCCCGTTCGAACTCTTCGTGCAGGCGGCTGTCGAGCGCGGCAACGCTGCCGCAGCCGGTGAGCCCGTCGAGCGGGAGGAGTTGGCCGGCCTCGCCGTTCGGGGTATCCGCGGGAATGGTTTCGAGCGCTTCGGCGGCCGCGCGGGCGAGTACCCCGGCAAACTCGAGTTGCGGCCCGCTGAGACGGTGCTGGGCCTGCCGGGTGCGGAGCAGCAGTACACCGGGCACCCCGTGCTCGGCCGGCACCGGCAGCACGATGATGGACTGGTCTGCATCAGCGGCCTGCTCGTCCGGCATGACCACCGGACGCCGGGTCCTCACCGCGTCGGCGATCTCGGGATAGCTGGTCAGGTCGAGCCGGTCGTGGCCCTCCCGGCGCTCGCCGACGTCGGCGATGATGCGGCCCTCGTCGCGGCCCGGGGCGGTGATAACGAACGAGCAGTCGGCCAGATCGAACGCCCGAGCCAGCCGCCGTACCAACGCGAGAATCACTTCGTGCGGCCGGAGCACCGAGCGGGCCTCGCTGACCAACTCCTGCAGCGCGGCGCGCACCTCGCGCTCCTTCAGGGTGAGGCGGGGCGCCTGGCGCTCGCGGATGCGAAGATGGAGCCGGGCACAGAGCTCCGGGAGGTGTACCGGCGCGGCCAGGGCGTCGTCCGCTCCCGCATCCAACGCCGCGGCCGGGGCATCGGGGTCCGCCGCCGCGAACAGCACCAGCCGGGCGGGTGTCTCGCCGTCGGCCGGAGGGGGCGGACGCAGCCGCTCGTCGTCCGCCCGAAACAGGGTGACCAGCACCGCGTCCGGCGGCTCTCCTGATCCGGATGCCTCGGCTACCTGAAAACCCGCACGGGTGAGCGCGCGCTCCAACCCCTCCGGGCGTGCCGCCGCGTCCCCGACCAGGACAACCCGCAGGCGGGTCAAGGCTTCGGCGGGATTCCCGTTGCTCACGCGAGCGGAAGGAGCCAATGCATCAGTCGAGAGTGCCCGACCTGCTGGGCGCCCACGTATCCACCCAGGGCGGGGTGCACACGGCGCCCGCGAGGGGGACGGCGATCGGAGCTACCGCGATCCAGGTATTCACCAAAACCCCCAACCAGTGGCGTGAGCCGAGCATCACCGAGGAGACCCGAGCGGCCTTCAGGCAGGAGCTCGAGCGGAGCGGCATATCCAGTATAGTGGCTCATGACTCCTACCTAATCAACCTCGCCTCTCCCGATCCGGTGCTGCATGCCCGGTCCACCGCCTCATTCCTGGCCGAGCTGGAGCGCTGCGAATCGCTGGGCATCCCCTTCATCGTGTCCCATCCGGGAAACTTCATCGAGGACCGGGAGATGGGGTTGGTTCGCAACGCCGCCGCCTATACCCACTGTCTCCAGACCGCGCCGGGTCGGGTAACGGTGTTGCTGGAGACCACCGCGGGCACCGGCACCGCCCTCGGCAGCACCTTCGAGGAGCTCCACGCACTGCGCGAGAGAATAGGAGAAGGCGTTCGCCACCGGATCGGCTTCTGCGCCGACACCTGCCATCTCTTTTCCGCCGGCTACGATCTGGCGGCAGACTTCGACGGTGTGTGGCGGCGGTGGGAGGAAACCATCGGTCTGGCTCACCTCCGCTGTCTGCACCTGAACGACTCCAAGACGGCGTTCGCCTCCCGCCGGGACCGACACCAGTTGATCGGCGAAGGCTCGCTCGGCCGGGAGCCGTTCCGGCGGATCATGACCGATCCCCGGTTTGCCGGGGTCATGAAGATCATCGAGACCCCGAAGGGTGACGACAAGGTCACGCTGGACCGGCGCATGCTGCGCCGTTTGCGCCGGTACGCGAGTGCGACCCCGCCGCGTTGACCCGCCGACCGGGCGGAACGATCTTCCACCGATGTCCAAGCCCTGCCTGATGCTGGCGCTTCTGCTTACGGCCGGCGCACCGCCGGTGTATGCCCAGACCGACTACTACGCCCGCGCAGGCGCGGTCGGCGCCAGCAACCTGCTCCGCGACATCATCGTCTCCGCCAACACCGCTTCCGAGATCACCGTCCGCCAGTCCATCGCGCCGATGGTGGCCCTCGGCGGATCGGTGGCGATAGCGCCGCGTTACCGGGCCGGACTGGAGGCGACTCTGGCCTCCGGCAGCTACCAGAGCGAGGAGAGCGGGGTGGAGGCCGATCTGGGTACCCTGAGGACCGGGTCGCTCATGCTGGGCTTGGAAGGCCCGATCGCCGGGGACTTCCGTTGGCGAGCGGGCCTCGGCGCGCTGCTCTACTTGCCGTCGGAGGAGACCGGCATCTTTCTCAGCGGCGGCGCCACTCGCTGGCTGGCCGGAGCCGGCGCCGACTATCGCCGGCCGCTTCTGTCGAGCTGGGACCTCATGGCCTCGATGCGCTACGACTTCCACCGCTTTACCACCGGCGAGCTCGAGCGCCGCGACTTCTCCCAGGCCCAGGGGGTGAGCCGCATATCGCTCTCGGTCGGACTGGCCCGGGGGCTTCGCTGATGACCGGCGCCCATCGGTTGGCCGCGGGTTGCGCGGCGGCCCTCGCCTTTGCCACCACGGTGGCGGCCTGCTCCGACATCTCGGCGCCCCTGCGGAACGAGGTGTACGAGTGGCGGCTCTTCGTCCCCGCGGCATCGGGTGACGGTGCCGACACTCTGAGCTTTCATTGGGACCGCTCCTTCCTGCCGGTGCGGGTGTGGGTGGAAAATACCGCCGGCCTCCCCGGCCACATGGACCGCGCCATAACGACCTGGGAATCGGTCTACCTCTACCGGGAGTTCACCGCCGAAATCGTCAGCGACTCGAGCGACGCCGACGTGATCGTGCGAGGGACCGACGCCCCGGCGCCGCAGACGAGCCGGACCCGGCTGCGGAGCGCGATGGCTCCCCAGTGCAGAGGCGCTACCGACCTCGACGTGACCCCCGACAATCGCGACCTGCTGCTTCCCATTCGGGTTTTCGTGGCGCCGAGTGCCGTTCCGGGTACCCCGGGACTGGAGGACTGTCTGGCGCTCACCAGCATTCACGAGCTGGGACATGCGCTGGGCATCTTCCAGCACTCGCCCAATCCGACCGACATCATGTTCGCCGATCCCTCGGTCCTGCTGCCTAGCCCCCTCGATCGGGGTACGGCCGAGGTCCTCTATCACGTGGCTCCCACCTTGGAGGCCGTTCGGCGCTGATCCCCTTCTCCAGCCCCATCTTGGGGGGTTCCGGCGGCGGCCGCACGCGGTTGCACCAGGGGGCCGAGGTGCCGATCTTTCCGGCCTTGCCGCGGCCGCCCGGGCGGCGGTCGAATCCTTTCTGTCGCGCGTCCAGGCGCACCGGGAGCGTATGACAACCGAGACGACCCCAGTTTCGCGTGAGAGCCTGACC
>JACCQZ010000317.1 GCA_013813875.1 Gemmatimonadales bacterium
GGATTCGGCCGGGCGCTCGAGCGAAGTGGTGCGAGTGGTGACCGAGCGGGACCGCTCCCCCGGGACGTCTACCGCGCGAGGCAAGGACGGCAAGCTCACCTGGCGGTTCCGGGCGGAGAACGTACGCGACGTGGCCTGGGGCACCTCGTCCAGGTATCTGTGGGACGCCGTCCGCGCGGAGGCGGGCGACAACGACCAGGACGGGAGCCCGGACAGCGCCATGGTCGGCGCCTTCTACCGTCCGGAGCAGCGGGGGAGTCACTGGGATGAGAGCGCCCGCTACGGGCGCCACTCGGTGGAATTCCTCTCCCGGTATCTCTGGCCCTACCCCTACCCGCACATGACCGCGGTGGACGGGCCCACCTCCTGTGGCGGCATGGAATACCCCATGATGACCTGCATCGGCGGAGTGTGGGACACCCTGGGCATGTACGAGGTGACCAACCACGAGATCGGCCACATGTGGTTCCCCATGATCGTGGGCTCCGATGAGAAGCGCTTCGCCTGGATGGACGAGGGGCTGACCCAGTTCAACCAGTCGCAGGCGATGGCCGACTTCTTCAAGGGATTCGACGACGAGGCCCGCAACCGCGAGGGATATCTCAACCTGGCGCAGTCGGGCGGCGAGGTGGAGCTGATGCGCCATGGGGATCGCTACCCCAACTACGGCTCCTACGGAGTGGCGAGCTACTACAAGCCGGCGACGGTGCTGGTGGCGCTGCGCGGAGTGCTGGGCGAAGAGACCTTCAACAAGGCTTTTAAGGAATACGGCCGACGCTGGCAGTACAAGCATCCGTCACCCTACGATCTGTTCAACACCTTTGAAGACGTGTCAGGACGAGATCTCTCCTGGTTCTGGCGGACCTGGTTCTTCGAGACCTGGAAGCTGGACCAGGCCATTGACACCGTCACCTCTGCCGGCGATTCGCTCGAAGTGGTGGTGACCAACCAGGGCCGGGCGCCGATGCCGGTACACCTGCTGGTGACCCGCAGCGACGGACGGGCCGACACCCTCACCGTACCGGCCACCGTCTGGCTCGACGGCAGCAAACGAACCACCATCCGGGTGGCGCGGGGGTCCGGGGTCAAGAGCATCGAGATTGATGCGGGCAGGGACTTTCCGGACCTCGACCGGGGAAATCAGGTGTGGCCCAGGTAGCCGGGGCGCTACCTTTCGTCCATGCCACGACTCATTATCGTCGCCAACAGGCTGCCGGTCACCGTGAAGGTGGCGGACGGAGAGCTGCAGGTGGAGCAGAGCTCGGGCGGGCTCGCAACCGGCCTGCAGCGCCCGCACGAGCAGTCCGGCGGGCTCTGGATCGGCTGGTCGGGGGCGTCGCAGGAGCTGACGCCGGAGCAGCAGGCCACGCTGGATCGGGAGCTGGCCGCGATGCGGCTGGTGGGTGTTCCGCTCACCACTGACGAGGTGACCCGGTACTACGAGGGATTCTCCAACGGCGTGCTCTGGCCGCTCTTTCATTACCTGCTCGACCAGATACCGCTGCAGGTGAGCGACTGGGGCTGCTACCAGAAGGTGAACGAGAAGTTCGCCGATGCGGTAGCGGCGCACTATCAGCGTGGCGACACGATCTGGGTGCACGATTACCAGCTGCTGCTGCTTCCGGGCTTCCTCCGCCGCCGACTCCCCGACGCCAGGATCGGGCTCTTTCTCCATATCCCGTTTCCGTCGGAAGAGCTCTTCCGCATTCTTCCCGCGCGCAACGAGCTGCTCGAGGGGATGCTGGGCGCGGATCTCATCGGCTTTCATACCCCGGCTTATCTGCGGCACTTCGCCACATCTCTCACCGATATCCTGGGGCTCGCCGTCCAGATTGATCGGGTGCAGCTCCCCGGGCGCGAGGTGCTGCTCGGCGTTTTCCCCATGGGTATAGACGCCGAAGCCTTCTCCTCCCTCGCCGATGATCCCGCGGTCGAAGCCGAGGTAGAGGCGCTACGGGGCGATGGCAGCGTGCGGCTGCTGGTCGGGGTGGACCGGCTGGACTACACCAAGGGAATACCGCGCCGGCTGCTGGCCTACGAGCAGATGCTGGAGAATCACCCGGAGCTGCGCGAACGGGTGCGGCTGGTGCAGGTAGCGGTGCCTTCCCGCACCGGCGTCGAGGCGTATCAGGATTTCCGGGCGCTGGTGGATGGACTGGTGGGGAGAATCAACGGCGCCTACGGCACATCCCGCTGGGTTCCGGTGCACTACATCTTCCGCGCGCTCTCGCCCACCGACCTGGTGGCGCTCTACCGCGCGGCGGACGTGATGCTGGTGACTCCGCTCCGCGATGGTATGAATCTGGTGGCGAAGGAGTTCGCCGCCTCGCGCACCGACGGCGACGGGGTGCTGGTGCTCAGCGAGTTCGCGGGGGCCGCGTGGGAACTGCCCGAGGCGCTGCAGGTGAACCCGTACGATACCGAGGGCACCGCAGAAGTGATTTACCGCGCGCTCAGCATGGAGCCCGACGAGAGACGAGCCCGCCTCACGCCGCTGCGCACCCGGGTGGAGAAGTTCGACGTGCACCGCTGGGTGGCGTCGTTCCTGGAGCAGCTGGAAGGGATAACCCCGCCGCTGCAGCCCGAGCCCACCGTTGCCAGCGCCGCCGTGCTGCGGAGCGAAGTCGCCCGGCTCCTGGAACAGACCGACTATCTGCTGCTGCTGGTGGACTATGACGGCACGCTGGTCCCGTTCACCCCGACCCCCGAGTTGGCCCGGCCGGATGCCGCCCTGCTCGGTCTGCTACGGTCGCTGGCCACTCGCCCCGGCACCGAGATCCACGTGGTGAGCGGGCGCGCCAGGGAGGCGCTGGAACAGTGGCTGAGTACGCTGCCGGTCTGGCTGCACGCGGAGCATGGCTTCTGGTCGCGCCGGCCGGATGGGCGCGAGTGGATTCCGGCAGGGGAAGTGGGCGGGGCGTGGCGGGAGCCGGTGCTGGCGATACTGCGCGACATCACCGCGCGGACGCCTGGCTCGCTCATCGAAATCAAAGCGGTGGCGCTGGCCTGGCACTACCGCCTGGCGGACCGCGAGACGGG
>JACCQZ010000338.1 GCA_013813875.1 Gemmatimonadales bacterium
GGATTCCCATGGGGCTCGATCCGGCGGAAAACTACCGAGCGAGCTCAGGGCGGTACATGCGGGCGGCAGCGCGGCTCGCGCCCGGTGTGAGCGTGGACCGAGCCCAGGCCGAGCTCAGAACCATCGCGGCCCGGCTGGCCGAGCGGCATCCGGACTTCAACACCGGGTGGTCGGTAAATCTGGTACCCATGACCGAGCAGGTGGTGGGCGCCGTCCGTCGCCCGCTGCTGGTGTTGGGCGCCGTCGTCGCCCTGGTGCTGCTGATCTCCTGCGCCAATGTCGCCAACCTGCAGCTCGCCCAGGCGACGGTACGGCGGCGGGAAATCGCGGTGCGGACGGCGCTGGGCGCGAGCGCCGCGCGAGTGGCCCGCCAGTTCCTCGCCGAGAGCCTGCTGGTGGCGCTCGCCGGAGGGGGCCTTGGAATCCTCCTGGCCATATGGGGAACCGACGCCTTTGCCGCCGCGGCTTCGGCCGACATTCCCCGGGTGGAGGAGATCGGGGTAGACCTTCGGGTGCTGGCCTTTACCCTGATCGTCTCGGTGGTGGCCGGCCTCGCCTTTGGCCTGGTGCCGGCGCTTCACGCCGCGCGCGCCGACTCGCAGGAGTTTCTCCGGGAAGGTGGCCGGTCGGCCTCGGCCGGCGGCGGCAGGACCCGCGCGGTACTGGTCGGGGTGCAGGTGGCGTTGTCGCTCATTCTGCTGGTCGGCGCGGGGCTGCTTCTCAAGAGCGTCGCGCGGCTGCAGAACGTCGAGGTCGGTTTCAATCCCGACAGCCTGCTCACCGCGCGGGTGAGCCTCGGCAGCGCCAAGTACGAGGAGCCGGAGCGGCAGGTCCAGTTCTTCGAGGAGCTCCTCACCCGGGTAAGGAGCATTCCCGGCGTGCGCGCGGCGGGAGCGATCAACTGGCTTCCGCTCTCGGGACAGCGCTCGGCCACGAGGATGACCATCGAAGGCGAGCCGGTGCCGGCGCCGGGGAGCGAGCCCGGGGCCGATGTCCGCGCGGTTGATCCGGGATTTTTGCCGGCCATGCAGATCCCGTTGTTGCGTGGGCGGACGATCGCGCCGTCCGATACCCGCGATACTCCCAAGGCCGTGGTGGTGAGCCAGAGCTTCGTGGAACGCTATCTCCCCAGCGGAGACCCGCTCGGCCGGCGCATCCACATGGAGTGGGGAGATACCCTGGTCGGCACGGTAGTGGGCGTGGTGGGAGACCTGAAGCACACCGGCCTCGATTCGATTGCCGAACCCACGGTGTACTGGGCGCTGCCGCAATTTCCCTCGCCGTTCATGACGCTGGTAATCCGAACCAGCGACGATCCCATTTCCCTGGCGGGCACGCTCCGCGCCGAGGTCCGGGCGATAGACCCGGAGCAGCCGCTGGCCCAGGTCAAGTCGTTCGATGAGTACCTGGACAACGCGGTTGCGCGGCGCCGCTTCACCATGACTCTGCTGGGCGGCTTTGCCGTGCTGGCGCTGGTTCTCACCGCGATCGGTCTCTATGGGACGGCAGCCTACGCCGTGGTGCAGCGCACCCGGGAGTTCGGCATCCGGCTCGCGCTGGGCGCCCAGGGGCGGGACGTGCTCTGGGGGGTGCTGCGCCGCTCTCTCGCTGTCACCGGGCTCGGCGTGGTGGCCGGCCTGGCCGGGGCGGTGGCGGCGACCCGCGTTCTCTCGACGCTGCTGTACGACGTGAGCGCCACCGACCCGGCGATCTTCGGGGTTATCGCGGTGGTGCTCACCCTGGTCGCGCTGCTGGCGAGCTACCTGCCGGCCCGCCGCGCCACCCGGGTGGATCCGGTCGTGGCTCTGCGCTCGGAATGATGGACTCTCCATGAGAACGCTGCTGCACGACATCCGCTACGCGCTTCGCTCGCTTCGCCACAGCCCCGGCTTCGTCGCGGCGGCGGTGCTGACCCTCGCCCTCGCCATCGGCGCCAACACCGCGATCTTCAGCGTCGTCAGCGGCGTGCTGCTCCGCCCGCTGCCCTTTCCCCAGTCCGAGCGGTTGGTCGGCGTATGGGGACACCATCCGGCGATCGGGCGGGAGACGGCGTCGCAGCCCGACTTCCTCGACTGGCGCGCCGGCGCCACCAGCTTCGAGAAGATGGGCGCCGCGGCCCAGACTCGGGCCACGCTCACCGGCGAAGGAGAGCCCGAGGTGTTGCGCGGCGTCCGCGCCACGGCCGACTTTCTTCCCGCTCTCGGAGTCGTGCCGGCGCTCGGGCGGGGTTTTCTCGCGGAGGAGGAGTCCGGATCGGCATCGGTGGTGGTGTTGGGGCACCGCTTCTGGCAGCAGAGGCTCGGGGCAGATCCGGGCGCCGTCGGCCGGCAGATTCAGCTCAACGGCCGGGGCCACACAATAGTAGGCGTGCTGCCCGACGGGCACGAATTTCCCTGGGAGGCGGATGCATGGCTCCCGCTGGCCACCGACACGGTGCTGCCGCGCCGGAGCGATTTCCTCACCGTCGTCGGCCGCCTCAGCCCGGGTGCCACGCTAGCTCGGGCCCGGAACGAGCTGCGCGCCATCGCCGGCGGCCTGGAGGAGAAGTTCCCCGACAGCAACACCGGCTGGAGCGTGGAGCTGGTCGGGCTGCAGGAGCAGGTCGTCGGGTCCATCCGGCCGGCGCTGCTGGTGTTCATGGGCGCGGTCGGGCTGGTGCTGCTGATCGCCTGCGCCAACGTGGCCAACCTCATGCTGGCCCGGCTCACCGCGCGCGATCGCGAGGTGACCATTCGGTCCGCGCTGGGGGCGTCTCGCGGACGGCTGGTCCGGCAGCTTCTCACCGAGAGTCTGGTGCTGGCGCTGGCCGGGGGAGGGTTGGGCGTGCTTCTGGCCGTCTGGGGAGTGCAAGCGCTTCGCTCCCTCGGTCCCGACACCATTCCGCGCATCCAGGAGATCGGTCTCGACTGGCGGGCGCTGACGTTCGCTCTCGCGGTCTCACTCGTCACCGGGCTGGCCTTCGGTCTGGCGCCGGCACTGCGTCTGACCGGCGGCGAATTGCAGGGTGGGCTCAAGGAGGGCGGGCGCGGGAGCACCGGTGGCTCGGCGGTCCGGCGCCTTCGGGGAGGACTGGTGCTCGCCGAAGTCGCGCTCGCCTTCATGCTGCTGATCGGCGCGGGGCTGCTGCTGCGAAGCTTCGATCGGCTTCAGCGGGTCACGCCGGGGTTCGAGGCCGAGGGAGTGCTCACCGCGCGCCTGCTGCTGCCCCGGGCCAAGTACGCGGAGGATGGGCAGCAGATTGCGCTCTACTCCCAACTGCTGGAGCGGCTGGCCGAAGTACCCGGAGTGCGCGCCGCCGGGGTGGTCAGCGACGCGCCGCTGGGCGATTCACCGGATTACATCGCCTTCGCGCTTGAGGGTGCCGCCGCGCCGGACCCGAATATGGTGCAGGACGCCGAGGCGTTCACGGCCAGTCCGGGATACTTCGATGCGTTGCGCATGCCGCTCCTGTCCGGCCGCGGTTTCGCGGCGCAGGACGGACCGGACGCGCCGCCGGTGGTGGTCATCAATCAGACGCTGGCGCGGCGCTTCTGGCCGGGCCGAGACCCGCTTGGCGAGCGGATCACCTTCGGCAACCCGGCTGATTCGGCCACCGTGTGGCGCACGGTCGTGGGTGTGGTCGGCGACATTCGGCACGTCAGCCTCGACCGCCAGCCATACGGTCAGATCTACCTGCCGCTGGCCCAGCAGCCTCAGCGCTTCATGGTCATCGCGGTGCGGAGCGCCGGCGATCCGGGCCAGGCACTCGGCGCGCTCCGGCACACCCTCGCTCAGCTCGATCCGGATCTCCCGCTGTCCGAAGTACGCACCATGGAGGACCGGATCGCCGGCTCGCTCGCGCGGCCGCGGGTGAGTGCGCTGCTGCTCGGTGGGTTCGCGGCGTCCGCGCTGCTGTTGGCCGCTATCGGCATCTACGGCGTCATCTCCTACGGCGTGGCCCAGCGTACCCGGGAGCTCGGCATCCGCATGGCGTTGGGCGCGGGCTCAACCGTCCTCCTGCGTCTCGTGGTCATTCAGGGCATGGCCCCGGTGCTGGCCGGAATCGCCCTGGGCTGCTTGGGGGCGTGGGCCGGCGGGCGCCTGCTGCAGAGCATGCTCTTTGGCGTCGGGGCCAACGATCCCGCCACCTTCGTCGCGGTAGCCGTCTTTCTCACCGCCGTCGCCCTGGCCGCCAGCTTCGTCCCCGCACGGCGCGCCGCCCGCTCCGACCCTATGGCGGCGCTCCGCGCCGAGTGATCATGGATACCCTGCTGCAGAATCTCCGCTTCGCCTTCCGCTCCCTGCGCAAGAGTCCGTTGCTGACGGGCGCCGTCGTCCTCACCCTCGCGCTCTGCATCGGTGCCACCACGGCGATCTTCAGCGTGGTGCACGCGGTGCTCTTCCGCCCGCTGCCGTTCGCGGCGCCGGAGGGGCTGCTGCTGGTGTGGGAGACGTGGCAGGGTGAGGACGGTTCCTTCTCGGTTGGCAACTGGGCCGACATGAAGCGAGCGGATCGCTCCTTTACCGACCTCGTCCCCATGCGGAGCGTGAGCTATAACCTGGCCGGCACCGACTCGCCGGACAACGTGCCGGCGGCTCGGGTGGGAAGCGGCTTCTTCGAGCTGCTCGGTGTGCGCCCGGCGCTGGGCCGCACCTTTCTGGCCGACGAGGACCAGCCAGGCCGCGGCAACGTCGCGATTCTGAGCGACGGGCTCTGGCGCGACCGGTTCGGCGCCGACCCCAATATCGTGGGCCGCGAGGTGCGGCTCGACGGCCAGCCCCACACCGTGATCGGGGTGATGCCGGCGGCGCTCGACTACACCTTGATGAACGAACAGCTCTGGGTGCCCACCGCATTCACCCCCGAGCGGCTGGCCGAGCACGACGAGCACTTCCTCTTCGTGGTCGGCCGGCTCAAGCCCGGTGTCGCGCTGGCCGAGGCGCAGCGGGGGATGGATGGGATCGCGCGCTGGCTGCAGGAGCACTTTCCGGAAGACAACACGGGCCGGGGCATCGCGATCAAGCCGCTGATCGGCGAAGTGGTCGGCGACTACCGGCCGCGGCTGTACGTCCTCATGGGCGCCGTGGGGTTCGTGCTGCTCATCGCCTGCGCCAACATCGCGAACCTGCTGCTGGCCCGAAGCGCGGCGCGCTCACGGGAGATCGCCATCCGGGCGGCGGTCGGCGCCGGGCGGGGGCACATCATCCGTCAGGCGCTCACCGAGAGTCTGCTGCTCGCCGTCGCCGGAGGCGTGCTCGGCGTGATGGTGGCGTACTGGGGCGTGAGCGCGCTGATCGCGCTTGGCCCCGAGGACGTACCCCGGCTGGGCTCCGCGCGGGTGGACGGAATCGTCCTCCTGTTCGCGCTGGGGCTCACCCTGTTGAGCGGGCTGGTGTTCGGGCTGGCCCCGGCGTTTCGCATGGCCGGCCAGTTTCCCCATGAGGCGCTGAAAGAGGGAGGACGCAGCGGCGCCCAGTCGGGCCAGGACCGTCTACGGAGCGCTCTCGTGGTGGCCGAGATCGCCCTGGCGCTGGTGCTCCTGACCGGCGCCGGCCTCCTCATCCGCAGCTCCGTGGCGCTCAGCGGCACCAATCCCGGCTTCGATCCCCGCGGTGTGCTGGCCGCCCGGGTTTCGCTCCCCTCCATCGGCTACGAGTCGGCGGAGCGGGTGCAACAGACCTTTCAGCGCATCGCCGACCGGTTGGCGGTAGTGCCGGGGGTTCAGTCCGCGGCGCTCGTCTCCCGGGCTCCGCTCGAGGGCGGTGGCAGCAACGGTCTGATCCCGGAAGGCCGCCCCCTCGACATCACGTCTACGATCAACTCGCACTTTCGCCTGGTCACGCCCACCTATTTCGAGACCATGCGGATCTCGCTGGTAGGGGGTCGCACCTTCACCGCCGAAGACCGCGGCGCCGCGCCGCGGGTCATGGTGATCAACGAGACCCTGGCCCGGCAGGCGTTTCCGGGGGAAAGCCCGATCGGCAAGCGGATCGCCTGCTGCGAGTCGGGGCCCAACGACGAGCCTCTGTGGAAGGAGGTGGTCGGAGTGGTCAACGACGTCCGGGCACAGGGTCTGGGAGAGGAGTCGGGCCCCGAGTTCTATCTGCCGATGGCGCAAGCGCCGACGGCGGCGTGGGAATGGATTCAACGCAGCATGACGGTCGCGCTGCGATCCTCCGGAGATCCGATGGCGGTGGCCGGAGCGGCGCGGGTGGCCCTGGCGGAAGTGGACCCCACGCTGCCCCTCTACAACATCGGCGCCATGGGCGACCGGGTCAGCGACTCGCTGGCGCAGTCGCGGTTCAGCACCATGCTGCTCACGGTGTTCGGCGGCATCGCCCTGCTGCTCGCGGCGATCGGCGTGTATGGCGTCATCTCCTATGGCGTGACCCAGCGCACCCAGGAGATCGGCATCCGGGTGGCGCTGGGCGCTCAGCGGAACGACGTAGTCGGAATGGTGGTGCGCCACGGCGCGCTGCTCGCCGCCGTGGGGCTCCTTGTCGGGCTCGCCGGCGCGCTGGCGCTCACCCGACTGCTCTCCACCCTGCTGTTCCAGGTCAGCCCGACCGACCCGCCGACCTTCGCGGCGGGCATGGCCATCCTCAGTTTCGTCGCCCTGCTCGCGGCGACGCTGCCGGCGCTGCGGGCGGCACGGGTTGACCCGGTGGTCGCCCTCAGAAACGAGTGAGCCATGGCACTGGCGATAGACCCTCTCATTCGGCTCAACGGCATCTCCAAGGTCTTCCATACCGAGGAGGTGGAGACGCACGCCCTCTCGGCCATAGACCTGGAAATCCGGGCCGGTGAGTATCTGGCGATCAGCGGTCCCTCCGGCTGCGGCAAGACCACGCTGCTCTCGCTCCTCGGGCTGCTCGATTCGCCGAGCGAGGGCAGCTACGTGCTGGCCGGCGAGCCGGTGTCGGGGCTCTCCCAGGCGCAGCGGGCCCGGGTTCGGAGCCGGGCGATCGGCTTCATCTTCCAGGCCTTCAACCTGATCGGCGATCTGACGGTCTATCAGAATATCGAGCTGCCGCTCAAGTACCGGGGAATGGTACCCGAGGAACGCCGCTCGGCGGTGCACGGGGCGCTCGATCAGGTGGGGTTGCTGCACCGGATCAATCACTACCCGGCCCAGCTCTCGGGCGGCCAGCAACAGCGGGTCGCGGTGGCCCGCGCCGTCGCCGGGCGCCCGCTGGTGGTCCTGGCCGACGAGCCCACCGGTAACCTCGACTCCGCCAACGGCGCGCAGGTCATGGAGCTGCTCGCCGAACTGAATCGGGGCGGCGCCACCATCTGTATCGTCACCCACGATCCACGATATCTCGATCGGGTCCAGCGGGCGGTCTACCTGCACGACGGCCGGCTGGTATCCGACCAGCCGCGTGACCGGGAGGTGGCATGATGGACGCATTCCGGCGGGACATTCGCTTTGCCATCCGGGGGCTGACCCGAAGCCCGGCATTCACTCTGGTCGCGGTGCTCACACTGGCAATCGGCATCGGTGCCAACACCGCCATCTTCAGCGTGGTCAACGCGGTGCTGCTCAAGCCGCTGGCGTATGCCGACCCCGAGCGGCTGATCTCGCTGCGGGCCCGGCTCACGGGAGACAACGCCGGCGGCGTGGCCTCATCGGCCCCGGAGTACCACGATTACCGGCGCCAGGTGCCGGGGATAGAGGATGTGGCGGCAGTCTGGCCGATCAACATCAATCTCACCGGCCACGGCGAGCCGGAGCGGATCCAGGCCGCCGGGGTCACCAGCAATTATTTCTCGCTGCTCGGCGTGCCTCCCGCGCTGGGCCGGGATTTCACGCCCGAGGACGACGGCGGGCGAATCGGTTACGTCGCGCTGATTTCCCACGATCTCTGGCAGCGGCGGTTCGGCGGCGACCGCTCCGTGATCGGCAAGACGGTCCGGCTGGACGACGATCCGATGACCATCATCGGAGTGATGCCCCGCGGGTTCCGCCACCCGGTCGAGAGCGGCGCCTCGCCGATGGAGCTGTGGGCCCCGGTGGATCTGGACAACCCCGATCCCAACTTCGTCAACGACCGCCGCGCCCAGTTCTTCGACCTCATCGGCCGGGTAAAGTCTCAGTCATCGGTGGAGCGGGTGCAGGGGGAGCTCGCCGGGCTCACCGCTCGGCTCTCCCGCCAGTATCCCGAGGCGTATCCGCCCAATCTCGGCTGGCGCGCCGAGGCGGTGTCGCTGGCCGAGCGGGTAGTGGGCGACGTCCGTCCCGCCCTCCTCGTTCTGCTCGGCGCGGTGGGCTTCGTGCTGCTCATCGCCTGCGCCAACGTCGCCAATCTTCTGCTGGCCCGGGCCACCACGCGCGACCGCGAGATCGCCATCCGGACGGCGCTCGGTGGGAGCCGAGGCCGACTTATCCGGCAACTGCTGACCGAGAGCTTGCTCCTGGCTTCCATAGGCGGCGTTCTCGGTCTGCTGATCGCGCTCTGGGGCACCAGCGCGCTGTCGCAGCTCGCCGGACTCTACCTCCCGCGCGCCCGCGAGATCGGCATTGATCCGGTGGTGCTCGGCTTTACCGCGCTCCTGGTGCTCCTCACCGGAGTGGGCTTCGGGCTCATCCCCGCGCTACAAGCCTCCCGGCCCGATCTGCAGAGCGTGCTCAAAGACGCGGGGCGGGGAGCGAGCGCCGGGTCGCATCGTGCGCGGGTGCGCGGTGCTCTGGTGGTCGCCGAAGTGGCGGTCGCCCTGGTGCTGCTGGCCGGCGCCGGCCTGCTGCTCCGCAGCTTCGAGCGGCTGCTGGCGGTGGAGCCCGGCTTCAATCCGGAGAACCTGCTGACGCTGCAGGTCTGGCTGCCCTGGCCCAATCAGCCGGAGAAGGGCCGGTACTTCACCCACGACCAGCGGCTCGCCTTTTACGAGCGCGCCGCCGAAGCGGTCCGCCGGATGCCGGGGGCGGGCGGCGTGGCGCTCACTTCACGGCTGCCGCTGCGGGGGCGGAACGACGCTCGGTTCGCGATCGAGGGGCGCCCTGCGCGCTCCGACGAGCCGCCGCCCACCGCCGAGATTCGCTTCGTGAGCCCCAACTATTTCGAGACCATGGAGATCCCGCTGCTGCAGGGCACCGGACTTCCCCCGGTGGCCGACCGGAAGGGAAATGCCACCACGGTGATCAACCAGACGATGGCGGAAGAGTATTGGCCCGGCGAAAGCCCGATCGGACGGCGCTTGAAGCTTGAGGATTCCGATCAACCCTGGCTCACCGTGGTCGGGATCGCGGGTGACGTGCGGCAGGTCGGACTGGAGCAGCCGGCGCGAGAGGAGATGTACGTGTCCCACCAGGTCTGGTCGGGACAGCAGATGGCGATGGTAGTCCGGACGCCCGACCGGCCGGAGGAGTTGAGCGCCGCTGTCACCAAGGCGATCCATAGCGTAGATCCGGAACAGCCGGTATTCAGCGTAGTTCCGATGGAGCAGGTCATCGCGGAGGCTTCCGCCGAGCGACGGTTCTCGATGCTGCTGCTGGTGCTGTTCGCGGCGATCGCCCTGATCCTTTCCGCCATCGGCATCTACGGAGTCATGGCCTATACCACCACGCAACGGCTGCACGAGATCGGGATCAGGATGGCGCTCGGGGCCGGGGCGCAGGACGTGATGGGGCTGGTCGTGGGGCAGGGGATGCGGTTGGTGGGATTGGGCCTGGCCATCGGCCTCCTCGGTGCGTGGGGGCTGAGCCGGGTGCTCACCAGCCAGCTCTACGGCGTCAGCGCCGGCGACCCGGCCACCTATGCCGGGGTGGCTGTGCTGCTGGGGCTGGTGGCGCTCTCGGCGAGCTACCTCCCGGCGCTCCGCGCCACCCGAGTTGACCCGGTCATCGCGCTGAGGTCGGAATGAACTCCGTGTTGCAGGACGTCCGTTACGCCTTCCGCTCGCTGGTGCGGAGTCCGGGGTTCACCCTGGCGGCGGTGCTCACGCTTGCCGTCGGGGTCGGCGCCAACACGGCGGTGTTCAGCGTGGTGCGGGGAGTTCTGCTCCGGCCTCTGCCCTACGCCGAGGCACATCGCCTGGTCTCGGTTGTGGAAGAACACGCGCAAGAGGATGTACGGCTGGCGTCGTATCCCACCTTCGAGGATTGGCGGCGACAAAGCCGAGTCTTCGACGGGTTGGCGTTTATCCGCGGATTGACGGTGAACTTCCGAAGTGCCGAGGGACCGGAACAGCTGATTGCCGGCTACGTCTCACCCGATTTCTTCCGGGTGGTGGGCGCGTCACCGGTGCTGGGCAGGCGGTTCAGCCTGGACGAGCAGCAATCCGGCGGTGCCGACGTCGCGGTCATCTCCCACACGCTGTGGCGGCGCCGCTTCGGTGGCAAAAACGCAATCGGCCGCACGATGGCGGTGGCGGACCGGACCGTCACCATCGTCGGTGTCATGCCTCTCGGCTTCAGCTACCCGGACTGGGCGGCACTGTGGATGCCGATTACGGCGCTTCCGGTGGCCGAGCGGGCAATGTTGGCGGAACGCGGCCTTCACGTGGACAGCCGGGTGATCGGCCGTCTCCGTGCCGGCCTCGACCTGGAGCGAGCGCGGGCCGAAATGAACACCCTCGCGGAACGCCTCGCCGCGGCGTACCCCGCGGAGAGCAAGGGGTGGACTCGGGTGCAACTCGCGCCGCTCGCCGGGGAGATTCTGGGAGACACCCGCTCGCGGCTTCTCATCCTCCAGGCCACCGTCCTCCTCGTCCTGCTCATCGGCTGCGCCAACTTGGCGAATCTTTCGCTGGCCCGGGGCTCGGCTCGGGCGCGCGAGCTGGCCGTCCGTGCCGCGCTGGGTGCCAGCCGGCGCCGCCTAACCCAGCAGCTTTTGGTCGAGAGTTCCGTGCTGGCCGCGGCCGGGGCGGTGGCGGGAGTGCTCCTCGCAATCTGGGCGGTGGCGGCACTCCGATCGTCCGCGCCGGACGTCGTGCCGCGGTTGGGCGAGGTGACGGTTGATTGGCTGGTGCTCGGCTTCACCTTCCTGCTCTCCGCCGCCGCGGCAGCGGCGTTCGGCCTGTTGCCCACGCTCAGGGTTTCCCGACCTGACCTCACCGCTTCACTCACTGACGGAGGGGCGCAGGCGGGGGTGGGCGCACGAGGGAGCGGCACGCGAGGTTTCCTGATCGTGGCCGAAGTCGCCCTGGCGATGATCCTTCTCGTCGGCGCGGGGCTTCTCCTCAAGAGCTTCGCCCGTTTGCAGCAGGTGCAGGTGGGCTTCGAGACCGATCGTCTGCTCACCCTGAGAGTGATGCCGCCGTCTCCCCGCTTCGACGAGCCGGAGCAGGCGCTCGCGTTGTACCAACGTCTGCAGGAAACCGTCGCCGCCGTTCCCGGTGTCGAGGCCGTCGCCCTGACCAACCACATGCCGTTGACCGGCGCGTCCATACTGACCCAGGTGATGGTGGAGGGTCGGCCGCCCGAGGGGCGGAACGAAACGGCCGCGCTCTTCAGGACGATATCGCCCGAATATTTCGATACCATGCAGATCGCGCTGCTGAGCGGGCGTGGCCTCACCACCGCCGATCTCACCAGCACGAGCCCGTCCGTCGTCGTCAACGAGGCGTTCGTTCGAAGCTTCTGGCCCGGGGTCGACCCGATAGGCCGGCAGCTCACGGTTTTCAAATCGGTGCAGCGCCGGGCTGATTTCGGAGAGCCTCTAACTGGAACCGTCGTCGGCGTGGCGAGCAACGTCCACCACTTCGACCAGGAAACCGATCCGGTTCCCGAGGTGTACCTGCCCTATCCCCGCAATCCTCCCCGCTGGATATCCCTCGTGGTCCGCACTCGGCTGGAGCCCGATCTCATGGTCGCGCCGCTACGCCGGGCGGTACTGTCGGTGGATCCCGACCTCCCGGTGGTGGGAGAGGATCTGTTCGCCGGTTTCGCGACGGTGGAGGAGTATCTCGCCGAGGGCCGCGCCCCGCGTACCCTTACCACCATCCTGCTGGCGGTCTTCGCAGCGATCGCGCTGCTGCTCGCGATGATCGGTCTCTACGGCGTCGTCGCGTATCTGGTGGTGCTGCGCCAGCGCGAGCTGGGGCTTCGCATGGCCCTGGGGGCGCAGCGCGCGGACGTGCTCAAGCTGGTGCTGGGGCGGACCATGCTGCTCTGCCTGGTGGGGCTCGCGCTCGGCGCCCTCGGAGCCCTGCTCCTCACCCGGTTCATGGCCAGCTTGCTCTTCGATGTCGCCCACACCGATCTCGCGACCTACGCCGTGGGCGCCCTGGCGCTCGTGGGAGTGACGCTGGCGGCATCCTACATCCCGGCGCTCCGCGCCACCCGAGTAGATCCGGTCATCGCTTTGAGGTCGGAATGACTCAGCTACTGCGGCAGGATCTTCGCTACACCCTGCGCCAGCTGGCGCGGTCACCAGGGTTCGCCATCGTCGCCGTGCTCACGCTGGGACTCGGCATCGGCGCCAACACCGCGATCTTCAGCGTGGTGAACGCGGTGCTGCTCCGTCCCCTGCCATACGACGACCCCTCCCGGCTGATGATGGTCCGGGAAACCCGCCCGGAGGGCACGCCAGGCGTCGTCTCGTTCCTCAACTTCGCCGACTGGCGGGAGCAGAGCCGGGACTTCGAGGCGCTCAGCCTCTTTCGAGGTACCCGGCTCAACGTCGCGGGCCGCGGCGAGCCGGAACGCGTCGCCGGGGCGCTGGTGACCACCGATTTCTTCCGAGTGCTCCGGGTAACTCCGGTAGCGGGACGGCGGTTTGCCGCCGGGGAGGACCAGGCAGGGAGCGACGCAGTGGTGGTGCTGAGCCACCAGCTCTGGCAGCGACGCTTCGGCGGCGATCCCCGGGCCATCGGGCAGGTCGTGACCGTAGATGGCAAGCCGATGACCGTGATCGGCGTGGCCCCAGCGGGCTTTGATTACCCCGAGCAGTCCCAGATGTGGCTTCCGGTCAGTAACGACGCGGCGGACATCCTGGAGAACCGGGGGCTCCACGGGTATTCGGTGATCGGCCGGCTGCTGCCCGGCGTTACCGTCGAGCAGGCGCGGGTCAGGATGAGCGCTCTTGCCGCGCGTCTCGCGCAGCAGTATCCGGCCAGCAATCAGGGATGGGGCGCGATGGTGACGCCGCTGCAGGAGGCGCTGGTGGGAGATGTGCGGCCCACTCTCCTGGTTCTCTTGGGCGCGGTCGGGTTCGTCTTGCTCATCGCCTCAGCCAACGTCGCCAACATGATGCTGGCTCGGAGCGCCGGCCGGCGCCGGGAAATTTCGATTCGGACCGCCATGGGCGCCAGCCGTTCCCGCCTCATCCGGCAGCTCCTGACCGAGAGTCTGCTGATAGCGCTTCTGGGTGGATCGGTCGGGCTTTTGCTGGCAGTGTGGGGCGCCGACGCTCTCATTTCGCTGAAACCCGACGACATCCCCGCGGCCGGTGGGGTGGTGCTCGACCGGGCGGTGCTGGGCTTTACGCTCGCGGTGTCCGTTCTCACCAGCGTGCTGTTCGGTCTGGTCCCCGCGCTCCATGCGGCGCGGCTCGACTCCGGCGCGCTGCTGCGGGAAGCGGGGCGCGCCACCGGCGGCTCCGATCGCCAACGTACCCGGCGACTGCTGGTGGTGACCGAGATCGCGCTGTCGCTTCTGCTCCTGATCGGCGCCGGACTCATGATCCGCAGCTTCTCCAGGCTGCAGGCGGTAGATCCCGGCTTCAACCCTGCGGGAGTGCTCACCGCCCGGCTGTCGCTTCCGCCAACGCGCTACGACAGCACCCAGGTGGTCCGCTTCTACGACCAGCTGGTGGAGAAGGTGAGGGCGCTGCCCGGGGTCTCCTCCGCCGCGGCGGTGAGCTTTGTCCCTTTGGGGCCGGCGGGCGCGCGCTATCGCTTCAACGTCGCGGGACAACCGGTGGTGGAGCCGCAGCAACGGCCGGGCGCCGACTTTTACGCGGTTACCCCGGGGTACTTCTCGACCCTGGAGATTCCCCTCCAGGCAGGCCGAGCCATGGGACCCGAAGACCGCTTCGACACTCCGGCCGTGGTGGTCATCAATCAGACGATGGCCGCCAGGCACTGGCCGGGTCAGAGCGCGTTGGGAAAGCGAATCACCTTCGGTGAGCCAGAGGAAAATGCCTGGCTGGAGGTGATCGGCGTCGTCGCCGACGTGAAGCAACGCTCGCTCGATACGGCAGTGAGACCGCAGGTCTACGCACCGGAGGCTCAGGTGGGCTGGGAGGAGATGTCGCTGGTGATCCGGACGCCGGCAGATCCCTGGTCTCTCGTACCCGCGGTGCGGCAGCAGGTCCTGGCGCTGGACCGGGATCAACCGGTCTCCGATTTCGAGACACTGGGACAGATCCGGAGCGCCTCGATCTCGGCCGACCGGTTCAGGACGCTGCTGCTGGGAGGCCTGGCGCTGGTGGCGCTGTTGCTCGCCGCCATCGGGGTGTACGGCGTGATCGCGTACGGCGTGGCCCAACGCTCTCGCGAGATCGGCATCCGCATGGCGCTCGGCGCCCGCCAAGCCGAGATCCTGGCGCTGGTGGTCAGAGAAGCCATGGCAACGGTGGCAGTCGGCATCGTTGCCGGCGTCGTGGCCGCGTTGGCGCTCTCATCGGTACTCGAGTCGCTGTTGTACACCGTCAAGCCGGGCGACCCGCCGACGTTCGTCGTCATCTGCGTCTTGGTGTCGGCAGTGGCGCTCGCAGCCTGCGTGCTCCCGGCTCGCCGGGCCACGAAGGTAGATCCCATGCTCGCGCTGCGGACGGAATAGGCGTCCGACTGAGAACCCAATGATCCACGGACTTCGGCATGACCTGAGCTACTCTCTCCGCCGGATGGCGCGCTCGCCCGGCTTCGCCGCGCTCGCCGTCATGATGCTGGCGTTCGGCATCGGCGGCACCACCACGATCTTCACCCTGATCAACACCCTCTTTCTGCGGCCGCCCGCTCACGTACGGGAGCCCGATCGGCTGGTGGCCGTGTACACCAGCGACTTCAGCGGCCCCGCGTTCGGCACCTCGTCCTATCCCGACTATGTGGACTTCGGCCGCGCGGGCAATCTGCTCTCGGGGCTGGCGGCTTACACACCGCGTCCTTTCAGTCTCTCCACCGATGGATCGGGGATCCGTACCTTCGGCGAAACGGTGAGCGACAACTACTTCTCCGTGCTCGGGGTAAAGCCCGCGCTCGGGAGGTGACCGTCCTTCCGGAGCGCGCCACCCGGGTCCCGCCGCAGATGCGCGGCTCCGTCTCCCGGTTCATGGCGCTGCTGCTCGGCATCTCGGCGCTGGTGCTCGTCATCTGTTGCGCCAACGTGGCCAATCTGCTTCTGGCACGGGCTACGGCCCGGCGGCGCGAGCTGGCCACCCGGCTCGCCATCGGCGGCAGCCGGGCTCGCGTGGTGCGCCAACTGCTGACCGAGGGCCTGGTGCTCGCGGTACTGGGGGGGTCGGCTGGGGTGCTCCTGTCGCTCTGGGCCACCGATATGCTCTCCGGCCTCAGGCCGCCGGTTCCCGTTCCGGTGGTGCTCGACTTCACCATTGACTCTCGAATCCTGCTCTTCAGCCTCTGCGCCACCGTGCTCACCACGCTGGCGTCGGCTCTGGTGCCTGCGCTTCGCGCCACCCGGCTGGAGGCTGGTGCGGGCCTCCGCATGGAAGCGGCCGGCGCCACCGAGCGCCACGGACGCTTTGGCCTCAGGGACGGACTGGTGATCGCCCAAGTCGCGGTGTCGCTGGTGGTGCTGGCTGCCGCTGGGCTCTTTCTCACCAGTCTTCGCAACGCCACCCGGATTGATCTTGGATTCAGCGCCGAACGCGCGGCACTGATGCAGGTCGAGCTCGGGATCCAGGGCTACGACGAGCCGAAGGGACGACAGTTCTACGCCGGCCTCGAGCGCCGGGTGCGGAGCATTCATGGGGTAGAGGCGGCGAGCCTGGCGGAGATCGTGCCTCTGGGGATGGCGCGGCAGCGGCGCGGAATTTCGGTGGAAGGGTACCAGCCTGGTCAGGGCGAGGAGATGGAGTTCGGCACCAACACGGTGGGCACCGACTACTTCAAGACTCTGGGAATTCCGCTCCTCCGAGGCCGGGCGTTCGACGAGCGGGACCGGGAGGGCGCCCCGCCGGTGGCTATCGTCAACCAGACTTTCGCCGATCGTTTCTGGCCGGGCGCGGATCCGATCGGCCGGCGATTCTCCTCCGGGAAAGGCGGCACGCTCGAGGTGATCGGCGTGGCGGCGAACGGAAAGTACGTGTCGCTCGGCGAAGAGTCCCAGCCCTACTTCTACCAGCCTTTCCTGCAGACCTACGAGCCCGACATGGTGCTTCAGGTGCGCGCGGCCGGAGAGCCGCGCGAACTGCTGGCCGCGCTCCGGGCCGAGGCGAAGGTGCTCGACCCCGATCTGCCGGTGGAGTTGACTACCCTCGACGAGCATCTGGGATACGCGGTGCTCCCCCAACGGCTCGGCGCCACCGTCCTCGGCGCCTTCGGAGGCATCGGGGTGCTGCTCGCCGCGCTGGGGCTCTATGGAGTCATGTCGTACGCGGTGTCGCAGCGAACAGCGGAGATCGGTGTCCGGATGGCGCTCGGCGCCTCGGCGGGAGACGTGCGCCGCATGGTCGTGCGCCGCGGGATGTTGCTGGCGCTGCTGGGAATTGGGCTTGGGCTGGCGGGAGCGGTGGCCGCCACCCGCCTGCTCTCCGGCTTTCTGGTCGGAGTCCGCTCCACCGACCCGGCTAATCTCGGAGCAGTGGTCTTCCTGTTCGCGATGGTGGCGCTGCTGGCCAGCTCGCTCCCCGCGCACCGGGCGGCGCGGCTCGATCCCATGCGGGCGCTGAGGACGGAATGACGAGCTCGGCGCTGAGGGATCTGCGCTATGCGGGCCGCCGACTGCTGCGGAGTCCAGGATTCACCGCCACGGCGGTGCTCACGCTGGCGCTCGGTATCGGCGCCAACACCGCCATCTTCAGCCTGGTGGACGCGGCGTTGCTGCGGCCCCTGCCGTTCCGAGAGCCTGATCGCCTCGCTGTGTTGTGGGAAAGCCAGCAGGCTCAGGGCAAGGAGCGGGAGAAAGTCTCCGCCGCGAACTTCCTCGACTGGCGGCGGGAGAGCTCGGTGTTCAGCGATCTGGCCGCCTGGACTCACTGGGGGCGGGCGGTTACCGGAGCGGGGGAGCCCGAGGAGCTCTCGGTCATCCGCGCCTCGGCCAACCTCTTCGACTTGCTCGGGGTACAGCCCGAGCTGGGTCGGGGGTTCCTGTCGGAGGAAGAGACACCCGGACGGGAGCGGGTAGTGGTGCTGAGCCACGCGCTCTGGACCCAGCGTTTCGGCGCCGAGCCCGGGGTGCTGGGCCGAACGCTGACGTTGGATGGGGAGCCCTATCAGATCGTCGGGGTGATGCCCAGCGGGTTCCGCTTTCCAGGCGATGAGTCGGTTGCCCTCTGGTCGCCGCTGGCGTTCGATGCCTCCGAGCTGGTCACTCGGGCGGAGCGCCGGTTCGACGTGCTCGGAAGACTGGGGCCAGGCATCTCGCTCCAAGAGGCCCGAGCCGAGCTCGGCAGCGTCGCTGGACGTCTGAGTAAGGAGCATGCGAAGACCAACGCCGGCTGGAGCGTTACACTCGAGCCGGCGGCAGAAGTGGCCTCGGCGGGAAGCCGCGGAATACTGGCGATGCTTCTCGGTACGGTGGCGTTTGTGCTGCTCATCGCCTGTGCCAACGTGGGCCACCTCTTTCTGGCGCGGGCGGTGGACCGGGAGCGGGAGATGGCCATCAGGGCCGCGCTCGGAGCCGGCCCGTCGCGTCTCGCCCGGCTGGTGCTGCTGGAAAGCGGCCTGGTGGCGGCCGGTGGGGCCGCGCTGGGCGTGGTGCTCGCGTCGTGGGCCGTGCCCGCCATCCTCGCGCTCGACCCCGGCGTGCTCCCGGCGTGGCAGCCGGCGCGGCTCGACGGGCGAGTGCTGCTGTTTACCACCGCGCTACTGGTGTTCACCACGGTCGCCTGCGGGGTTCTTCCCGCTCTCCAGTCCGCCCGCGCCGACCTTCGAGTTCCCCGCCGGCCCCGCCTCCGGCAGGGGCTCATCATCGGCGAGGTGGCGCTGTCCGTCGTCCTGCTGATCGCCGCCGGCCTCCTCCTGCGCAGTCTGCACCGGCTGCAGCAGGTGGATCCCGGGTTCGACCCGGAGCATGTGCTCGCGGCGACGATTTTCCTTTCCGGTTCCCGCTACGATGACGACGCCAGGCAGGCGGCTTTCTTTTCCGACCTGATCGGCCGCCTGCGCGCGGTACCCGGCGTCGAGGCCGCCGGGGCGGTGACGACGCTGCCGATGAATCCGGTGGGCATTGACTACGATCTGCCGTTCTCCGCCGGCGGACAGCCGCCGTCCACGGCGGCCGAGGAGCAGCAGGTGGACTTCCGGGTGGCCAGCGAGGACTACTTCCAGGTCATCGGCATACCGCTCCTGCGCGGGAGGCCGTTCACGGCGGCCGATCGCGCAGGAACGCCCAGGGTGGTGGTGGTCAATGAAACGCTGGTCCGGCGGCTGTTTCCCCGAGAGGATCCGGCCGGACGGCAGGTCTGGCTCGGCGGCGGAATGGGGCAGGCCACGATCGTCGGTGTAGTCGGCGAGGTGCGCCACCGCGGTCTCGACGCCCGGCCGCGCCCTGAGATGTACGTCCCCTTTCGCCAGTACCCCCACGGCGGAATGACGGTAGTGGTGCGCACCATTTCCGATCCGGCGGCGCTGGGCCGCGCCGTCAAAGAGCAGGTCTATGCCCTCGATCCATCGCAGCCGGTCAACGACCTGATCACGCTGCCGCAACTGCTGGCGCTGTCGGTCTCGCCCCGCCGCTTCAACCTGCTGTTGCTGGGCGCCTTTGCCGCGCTCGCGCTGGTACTCGCGGCCATCGGCGTCTATGGCGTCATCGCCTACTCGGTGAGCCAGCGGACTCGGGAGATCGGGGTCCGCATCGCGCTCGGCGCCGGTGGGCGGGAGATCCGTCGCGCCGTCTCCCGCCCTGGGCTGACGCTCACGCTGGCGGGGGTTCTCCTCGGATCGGCCGCGGCTTGGGCTCTCACCCGGCTGCTCGGGAACGAGCTGTACGAGATCAGTCCGCACGATCCGCTCACCTTCGCCGCCGTCGCCCTGCTCATCTTGGGTGTGGCATCGGCAGCGTGCGAGGTTCCGGCGTGGCGCGCCAGCCGTACCGATCCGCTTATCGCTTTGAGGTCGGAATGATGGAATCCCTGTTGCAGGACCTCCGGTACGCCTTGCGCGGTCTGCGCCGCCGGCCCGGCTTCAGTGCCATCGTAGTGCTCACCCTGGCGCTGGGCATCGGCGCCAATACCGCGATCTTCAGCGTGGTGCACGGCGTACTGCTCCGCCCGCTGCCTTTCCACCAGCCGGAAGGTCTGGTGGTCGCGCGCGAAGTCTATGGCGAAGGCAGCGTGGGCACGGTGAGCGGCCCCAACTTTCTCGACTGGCGCGGGCGCGCCAAAGCCCTCGAGGGGCTCACCGCCTACCGCTACCGAACCATGGCGCTGGTGGGCTCCGGCGAGCCGGAGGAGATCGCGGCCTCCATGGTGGCGGCCAACTTCTTCGATCTTCTCGGCGTGGCTCCGGCGCTGGGACGGGGATTTGCCACGGGCGAGGACCAGGGGCAGCCGACGGTCGCCGTCATCAGCGATGGGCTCTGGCGGGCGCGTTACGACGCCGACCCCGAGGTGCTCGGGGAGGTGATCACTCTGAGCGGAGCTCCGTACACCATCATCGGAGTGGCGGCTCCCACCTTCGCCTTCCCCGGCCGAGCCCAGATCTGGGTCCCCCTCGGTTTCGGTGTGGCCCAGTCCACCGAGCGAAGCTCGCACTCGTACGACGTGGTAGGACGCCTCCAACCCGGAGTGGCGCTGGAGCAGGCGCAAGCAGACCTGGCCGGGGTCGCCCGCGACCTGGAGCGGGAATACCCGGAGTCGAACGCCGGCCGCGGAGTTGTGCTCATTCCGCTCGCCAGCGACACCCTGGGCGCGGTCCGTCCCACTCTTCTGCTGCTCTCCGGGGCGGTGGCGTTCGTCCTTCTCATCGCCTGTGCCAACGTGGCCAACCTCTTCCTGGCACGAGCGGCAACACGGCAGCGGGAGCTCGCCATCCGCTCGGCCCTGGGTGGCAAACGCTGGCGGCTCGCCCGGCAGGTGTTGGCCGAGTCCGTCCTGCTGGCGGTGGGAGGCGGCGTGCTGGGCCTGCTGCTCGCTTCCTGGCTGGTAGATCTACTGCTGGTACTGCGTCCTCCAGGCATTCCGCGCCTGCAGGAAGTATCGGTGGACGGCACCGTGCTTCTCTTTACCCTCGTGGTCTCGGTTACGGTGGGACTGCTTTTCGGACTGGTTCCGGCCCTCGCCATGGCGGGCCAGGATCCGGCCGATGCGTTTAGGGCCGAGGGTCGCGGCAGCAGCCAGGGCCCTCGCCGAGCCCTCTTTCGGAACGCCCTCGTGGTGGCTCAGGTGTCCCTGGCGCTGGTGCTGCTCGCCGGCGCGGCGCTCCTGGTCGTGACCGTCCGCCGCTTGGGTGCCATAGACCCGGGCTTCGACCCGGCGGGCGCCGTCTCCTTCCGGTTGAGCATTCCAGCGGCCAAGTACCCCGACGAGCCGCGGTATCAAGGGTACGTCGCCAGACTGCTGGAGCAGTTGGAGGCGATTCCCGGAGTTGGTGCCGCCAGCGCGGTGTTCCACCTGCCGCTCGGCGACGGCGACGTAAATGGCGACTTCTCCATCGCGGGCCGAGAACCGGCGGCGCCCGGTCAGGAAGCGCTGGCCGGCTATCGCCTGGTCGGTGGCGACTACTTCGCCGCCATGGGAGTTCGACTCCGCGGCGGCCGCTTCTTCCAGCGCGGCGACGGGGCAGGCTCCCAGCCGGTCGCGATCGTCAGCGAGGCGCTGGCCCGGAAATACTTCGCCGGCGAGAACCCGCTGGGCCAGCGGATCGCCTTCGGGGACGGCAGCGACGGCGCCCGGTGGTATGAGATCGTCGGAATGGTGGCCGACGTGAAGCACCTCGGGCTCACCGTCACTCCCGGTCCCGAGCTGTACGTGCCGCTGTCCCAACTGCAGCCGGATCTGTGGAGCATCTTCGCTCCGATTTCACTCTCCTTCATCGTTCGCGGGAACGGTGGCGCCGAGGCACTGACAGCGGCTATCCGGGCCGCGGTTCGCGCCGTAGATCCGGAGCAGCCGATCGCCCGCCTGCGGGAGACCGGTGAGCTCATCGCCGATGCCGTGGCCAACCAGCGGTTCGGCATGATGCTGCTCACCCTCTTTGGCGCGCTGGCGCTGACGCTCGCGACCGTGGGGGTCTACGGCGTCATGGCTTACACCGTGAGTCAGCGAACCCGGGAGCTGGGGATCCGGCTGGCGCTGGGGGCCGGTGCCGCGTCGGTACGATCGCTGGTCCTGCGCCAGGGACTCGGGATAACGCTCGTGGGCATCGCCGTCGGTCTTCTCGGCGCGCTCGGCCTCAGCCGACTGCTGGGTGGGCTGCTCTACGGCGTCAACACCACCGATCCGCTGGTGCTCGGCGCCGTTACTCTCCTCTTGATCGTCGCCTCAGTGGCCGCCTGTGCCGTCCCCGCGGCACGGGCCACCCGGGTGGACCCGATCGAAGCCCTCCGGAGCGAATAGATGACCTCTCTCGGTCAGGATCTCCGCTACGCCTGGCGCGCGCTGCGCCGCAGCCCCGGCTTTGCGCTCGTGGCCGTGGTCACGCTCGGACTCGGCATCGGGGCGACGACGACGATCTTCACGGTAGTCAACGGCGTACTGCTTCGGCCGCTGCCCTACACCGAGCCCGAGCGGCTGGCCAATATCTGGAACGATCTCGGGGATGGAGCGCAGTCGCTGCCGGCGGTGTCCCCGCTCGACTTCAAGGATTACCAGCAGCGAAGCCGGACCTTCGCCGAGTTCGCCGCGGCGTCGGGACCCGGGGTCGCCAACTTGCGCGGCAACCTGACGGGCGGCGGCGAGCCGGAACGGGTTGACCTCTCCACGGTAACCGCCAACTTCTTTCCCCTCCTCGGCGTGTCGCCGGCGCTGGGCCGCAACTTCCTCCCGTCCGAAGAGGCCACCAACGGTCCCCACGTGGTGATGATCACCCACCGGCTCTGGCAGCGCCGTTACGGCGGCGACCCCGCGATAGTCGGGACCACGATTCAGGTTGACGGGGTGGGGCACGAGGTGGTGGGAATCCTGCCGGCCGGCTTCCGCCTGCTGCTTCCCGCTGAAGCGTTCATGGTGACTGACGCAGATGTCTGGGCGCCGCTTCAGTTCGACTATGGCCAGGCGCCGCCCCGGAACTACACCTTCTTTACCGTTTTCGGGCGTCTCCAGCCAGGCAGCACTTTCCAGCAGGCGCAGGCGGAAATGAACGTCATGGCCGAGAGCTTCCGGTCGGAATACCCGGTGCATGCGGCGTCGAATCTGCGGATCCGGGTGGTGCCGCTGCAGCACGACATCGTCAAGCACGCCCGGCCGGCGCTGCTGACGCTCATGGGCGCGGTAGGACTGGTGCTGCTGATCGCCTGCGCCAACGTGGCCCACCTGCTCCTGGCCCGGGGGACGGTGCGGGAGGGAGAGTTCGCGCTCCGCGCCGCCCTCGGCGCGAGCCGCTGGGCCATGGTTCGCCAGCTGCTCACCGAGAGCGTCGTGCTCGCGCTCGCCGGCGGCCTGCTCGGTCTCTTGATTACGGTGCTGGCGCTGGAGCTGCTCCGCCAACTGCACCCGGCCAATCTCCCCCGGCTCGCCGATGTTCAGCTCGATGGGACGGTGCTGGCGATTACCGCCCTCACCTGCCTGGCTACGGCCATCATCTTCGGGCTCGCCCCCGCGCTCCAGGCATCGCGGGTGGACCTGCACCAGAATCTCAAGGCGGGTGGGCGCGGCGGCTCGGCCATCAACCGCCAGCGGATGCGAAGCCTTCTGATTGTGGGCGAGGTCGCGCTCTCGGTGGTGCTGCTGATCGGTGCGGGATTGCTGGTGCGCAGTTTCATCGCCCTGCAGCAGGTCCGGCCCGGGTTCGACGCCGGGGACGTGCTCACCTTCCAGCTCTCGATGCCGGCCAGCCGCTATCCCAAGGGAGGTGAGCGCCTCAACTTCTACGACCGCCTGCAGGAGCGACTGCTGGCGCTGCCGGGCGTCCGTAACGTCGGCGCCATTTCCCAGTTGCCGCTCACCGGGAGCGGGCCGCTGCAGCCGTTTGCCTACGACGAAGAGACCGCCCGCAATTGGGAGAGCGTCACCGCCGACGGGCGGATGGTGTCTCCCACCTACTTCTCCGCCATGAACACCCGGCTGCTCGGCGGCCGCACCTTTACCGAGCAGGATGCGTTCGGTACGCCCGACGTCATCATCATTGACGAGACGCTGGCTCAGCGCGCGTGGCCAGGGGAGAATGCGGTGGGTAAGCAGCTTCAGGTGGAGGCGACCGGGAGTCCGAATCCGATGGTGGAGGTGGTCGGCGTGGTGGAGCACATGCGGAGCCACGACCTCACCCAGGCCACACTGCCCCAGATTTACCGTCCGCTCCTGCAGCAGCCCGCCGCTACCGTGGCATTCGCGGTGGAGACCTCGGTGGACCCGGCGAGCGTGGCCGCCTCCGTGCGTCGAGAGGTGGCGGCGCTGGACCAGGATCTGTCGGTCCATCGCCTTCAGCCGATGGCCACTTATCTGGAGGAAGGCATGGCTCAGGCACGGTTCAGCCTCACCCTGATGGCGGTGCTCGGCGGGCTGGCACTGGTGCTGGCCGCCGTCGGCATCTTCGGGGTAATCTCCTATTCCGTCACCCAGCGCACGCGGGAGTTCGGCATCAGGGCGGCGCTGGGAGAAGATCCGGGGCACACCAGACTCTCGGTGGTGGTGCGGGGAATGCGTCTGGTGTTGCTGAGCATCGGGGTCGGGCTGCTGGCCTCGCTGGCACTGACTCGACTTCTCTCCGGTATGCTGTTCGAGGTGAAGCCGGCCGACCCGCTGACCTTTGCCGGCATCGGCCTGCTGCTCGGTGTGGTGGCGCTTCTCGCCTGCTACCTGCCGGCGCGCCGCGCCACCCGGGTGGATCCGGCCACGGCGCTGAGGAGCGAGTGATGACCACACTCATCCGGCTGGCCGACGTCGAGCGCTTCTACCAGGCCGGCCCGACGCGCACCTATGTCCTCCGCCGGGTCAACCTGGAAATCAGGCAGGGCGAGTTCCTTACCATCATGGGGCCGTCGGGGGCGGGGAAGTCCACGCTGCTCAGCATTCTCGGCATGCTGGACAGCTCCTGGACCGGAGAGTACCACTTCCTCGACGAAGCGGTCCACCCGCTGCCCCAGAAGAAGCGGGTGGAGCTCAACAAGCGCTACATCGGTTTCGTCTTTCAGAAGTACCACCTGATAGACGATCTCACTGTCTACGAGAACCTGGAGATTCCGCTCTCCTATCGCGACGTCAAGTCGAAGGAACGGGCGGCTATCGTGGCGGAAACGCTGGACCGTTTCCAGATGGTGGGAAAAAAGGATCTCTATCCCAGCCAACTCTCCGGAGGGCAGCAGCAGCTGGTCGGGGTGGCTCGCGCGGTCATCGCCAGTCCCCAGCTGCTCCTGGCCGACGAGCCCACCGGCAATCTGCACAGTGCTCAGGGAGAGGAGATCATGGAGCTGTTCAGCCGGCTCAACGGGCAGGGCACCACGATCGTGCAGGTGACCCACTCGGAGAGAAACGCCTCCTACGGGCATCGGACGATTCAGTTGCGGGACGGTTGGATCGTCGGGAGCGAGTGAGCACACAACCTCGCGCCCCGCACATTCTGGTGGCGGACGATCAGTCGGACGTCCGCGAGGCGCTCCGGCTGCTGCTCAAGGGTGAGGGATACGCCATCCAGACCGCCGGCTCACCCGCCGCGGTGCTCTCGGCGGTGCAGTCGTCCGACTTCGATGCTGTCCTGCTCGATCTCAACTACGCCCGGGATACCACCACCGGCCGCGAAGGCCTGGAGCTGGTCTCCCAGCTTCAGGCGATAGACGCCACCCTCCCGTCCATCGTCATGACCGCATGGGGCAGCGTGGAGAAGGCGGTCGAGGCCATGCGGCGCGGCGCGCGCGATTTCATCGAGAAACCGTGGGATAATCGCCGGCTGCTCGCCACCCTCCGCACCCAGGTGGAGCTGGGCCGCGCGCTCCGGCGCACTCAGCGGCTCGAAAGCGAGAACCGGCTGCTCCGGCGGGACGGCGCGCCCGAGCTCATCGCCGAGTCGGCCATGATGCGGCCGGTGCTCCAGCTGATGGAGCGGATCGCACCGTCCGACGCCAACGTGCTGATCACCGGCGAGCACGGCACCGGCAAGGAGGTCGTGGCCCAGTGGATCCACGCCGCCTCCCCTCGCGCCGCCCGGCCGATGGTTGCCGTCAACCTCGGCGGGCTCTCCGAAGGCCTCTTCGAGAGCGAGATGTTCGGGCACGTGAAGGGGGCGTTCACCGACGCGCGGACGGACCGCATCGGCCGATTCGAGCTGGCCGAAGGCGGCACCCTCCTGATGGACGAGATCGGGACTCTGCAGCTGCGGCAGCAGGCCAAGCTGCTGCGGGTGCTGGAGACCGGCGAGCTGGAGCGGGTGGGCGCCTCCCGGTCGCGGCCGGTGGACGTGCGCATCCTGTCGGCTACCAACGCCGACCTCTCCGCCGAGGTGGCGGCGGGGCGATTCCGGGAAGATCTTCTCTTCCGGCTCAATACCATCGAGATCCGGCTCCCGCCGCTGCGGGAGCGGCGAGAGGACATCAGAGCGCTCGCCGATCACTTCCTGGCCCGCTACGCCGTGCGCTACCGGAAAGCGCTCGCCGGCTTCGAGCCCGAGGCGGTACACGCGTTGGAGACCCATCCCTGGCCCGGGAACGTGCGAGAGCTCGACCATACGCTGGAGCGCGCGGTGCTGCTGGCCCAGGGCACCCAGGTTCGCGCCGGCGACCTGGGGCTGCGCGAGAGCGGGGCGCCCGCCAAACTGGAGGAGCTGCCGCTCGACGAGGTGGAGCGCCTGCTCATCCGGAAGGCGCTCGAGCGCCACGCCGGCAACGTCAGCCAGGCGGCCAAATCGCTGGGCCTGAGCCGGAGCGCGCTCTATCGCCGGCTCCAGCACCATGGGCTCTAAGGAGGGCCGATCCCGAAGTCACGAATGGCGCGTGTTCTATGCGGCGCTGGCGGCAGGGGCGCCGGCCGTGGCGGTCTCCTGCTGGCTGCTGTGGGCCGGCGACCATCCGCTGCGGGTTCGGCTCACCTTCTCCCTCCTCGCGGTGGGCGCTTGGCTCGCCGGCTCGCTGCTCTTGCGGGAACGCGTGGTCCGCCCGCTCCAGACCATCTCCAACCTGCTGGCCGCCCTGCGCGAAGGCGACTATTCCATCCGGGCTCGCGGCGCCGGCGCCGATGACGCGCTCGGACTCGCGCTGCTCGAGGTCAATACTCTCAGTGACACGCTCCGCTCCCAACGGCTCAGCGCGCTCGAAGCCACGGCGCTGCTCCGCCGGGTCATCGAGGAGATAGACGTAGCCGTCTTTGCCTTCGATGGAGACCACCGGCTGCGGCTGGTCAATCGCGGAGGGGAGCGACTCCTGGGACAGCCGTCCGAGCGGCTTCTGGGGCGGCCCGCCGAGACCCTGGGCCTGATCGGCTGTCTCACCGGCGATTCGCCCCGGACTCTCGAGATCGGGTTCCCCGGCGGCGCGGGGCGATGGGAGGTGCGGAGCAGTACCTTTCGTCAGGACGGCCGGCCGCACCAGCTCCTCGTGCTCTCCGACCTGAGTCGGGTACTTCGGGCGGAGGAGCGCTCGGCCTGGCAGCGGCTGGTGCGGGTGCTGGGGCACGAGATCAATAATTCCCTGGCCCCGATCAAATCCATCGCGGGGAGCCTCCGCAGCCTGGCGGCACGGTCCACCCGGCCCTCCGATTGGGAGCAGGACCTCGCCACCGGTCTGCAGGTCATCGAGGGCCGCTCCGAGGCGCTGGGCCGCTTCATGAGCGCCTACGCCCGTCTGGCGCGCCTGCCGCAACCGAAACTCGGCTCGGTGAGCGTAGCCGAGTGGATCCGCCGGGTGGCCACGCTGGAGACCAGGCTGCAGGTGCAGGTCGTCCTGGGACCGGAGGTGGCCGTCACCGCCGATGGCGACCAGCTCGACCAGTTGCTGATCAACCTGGTCCGCAACGCGGCCGACGCCGCGCTGGAGACCGGCGGCGGTGTGCGGGTGACGTGGCGAACGGCCGCGGGTGTGGTCGAGATCGAAGTGGAGGACGAGGGACATGGGCTGCCGGACCCCGGCAATCTGTTCGTTCCCTTCTTTACCACCAAAGCCAGCGGCTCCGGCATCGGACTGGTGCTCAGCCGACAGATCGCCGAGGCTCACGGAGGCGCGCTGACGCTCGAACCCCGCGCCGGCGGCCGAGGTGCCCGGGCGCGCCTGCGGCTGCCGCTGGGCGCGCGAGATCCGGAAACCACCCGCCTGCTGCCGGAGTTGTAGACGCGTCGAGGCCACTCGTACCCTTAACCAGAGCCATGGATGTGACTCGCGCTTCCCCTCCAGCCGCACGATCCAGTATTCCCATCGTCCGGGTGCTGCTGGTGCTGGCCGCGGTGGCGGGCCTGATCCTGGCTGGGCGGGAGGCGGCCGGGTTGATTCCCCGGTTCACCGGTTGGGTCGAGGGGCTCGGCTGGTTGGGCCCCTTTGTCTTCGGCGCCGGGTACGTCGTGGCCACGGTGGCGTTCGTGCCCGGGTCGCTGCTCACCCTGGCCGCGGGTGCGATCTTCGGTCTGGTCGAGGGCACGGCGATAGTCTTCGTCTCGGCCACGCTCGGGGCCACCGCCGCGTTTTTGATTTCCCGCTACGTAGCGCGGTCAGCGGTCGAGCGCCGCCTGGCCGGCAACCAGCGCTTCGCCGCCATTGACCGCGCCATTGGAGGGCAGGGTAGATGGATCGTGTTCCTCCTCCGACTCAGCCCCGTCTTCCCCTTCAACCTGCTCAACTATGCACTCGGCCTGACCCAGGTCCGGTTGCTGGACTACCTCCTCGCCTCGGTGGGCATGCTGCCCGGCACTCTGCTCTACGTGTACTACGGCAAGGTGGTGGGCGACGTGGCACAGCTCGCGGGCGGAACACCCCTCGAAAAGGGTGGAGAGTACTACGCCGTCCTGGGTCTCGGACTCATCGCCACCGTGGTGGTGACCACGCTGGTGACGCGCACCGCGCGGCGCGCCCTCAAGGAGGTGACCGATGGCGACCGTGACATCGGCTGAGCCGCGGGTGGAGCCGCTCGACCAGTACAACCGGCAGCTCCTCGCCAATGTCCACCCGACGGACTGGATCAATCCGGAGCCGCGCGGCCGCTATCATCTCGTGGTCGTCGGCGCCGGGACAGCGGGGCTGGTGAGCGCTTCGATCGCAGGGGGACTCGGAGCCCGAGTCGCCCTGATCGAGCGTCACCTCATGGGCGGCGACTGCCTCAACGTCGGCTGCGTTCCCTCCAAGGCGATGATCAGCGCGGCGCGGTCGTGGCAGGCGGCGGCGGATTCGAGCCGCCGGTTCGGCGGGCCCGGCGTGGCAGGCGGCGGCAGCTTCGCCGATGCGATGCAGCGGATGCGCCGGCTCCGCGCCGGTATCAGCCCGGTGGACAGCGCGCGCCGCTTCCGCGATCTCGGAGTGGACGTTTTCCTGGACGAAGGCCGCTTTACCGGGCCGGACAGCGTCATGGTGGGCGACAAGGTGCTGCGCTTCCGCCGCGCGGTCATTGCCACCGGCGCGCGCGCGGCGCCGCCGCCGATTCCGGGGCTGGAGCGCACGGGGTATCTCACCAATGAGACCATCTTCGGCCTGACCGAGCTGCCGGGTCACCTCCTCGTCATCGGGGCGGGGCCGATCGGGTGTGAGATGGCGCAGGCGTTCGCCCGATACGGCGCTCGGGTGACGGTAATCAATCAGGCCGCGCACATCCTGCCGCGGGAAGACGTGGACGCGGGCCAGATCGTCCAGCGCGCCATGGAGGGCCACGGCGTGCAGTTCCTCCATCAGGCCGAGGTAAGGCGGGCCGAGAGCAGGGACGGGCGCCGCGTCCTGCACGTTGAGCGCGATGGAAGGACCGAGGAGATCGTCGGTGACCGGATTCTGGTGGCCACAGGTCGTGCGGCTAACGTCGAAGGCCTGGGGCTGGAGGCCGCCGGGGTGAGGTGGGAGCGGAGCGGGGTGACGGTGGATGACCGGATGCAGACCTCCAATCCGCGAATCTACGCCGTGGGCGACATCGCCTCCAAGTACCACTTTACCCACGCCGCAGACGCCCAGGCCCGCCTGGTCATCGGCAATGCGCTCTTCTTCGGACTTGGCGGTGGCAAGGCGAGCCGGCTGGTCATACCGTGGGCCACCTACACGACCCCGGAGCTGGCTCACGTCGGGATGTCCCAGCGCGACGCGATCGCGGCGGGGCACCAGGTGCACACCATTACGGTGCCGTTGCACGAGGTGGACCGGGCCGTGCTCGACGGCCAGGAGGAGGGATTCTTCCGGGTGCACCTGGAAAAGGGCAGCGATCGAATTCTGGGCGCGACGCTGGTGGCCGAACACGCCGGCGACATGATCGGCGAGATCGTGCTGGCAATGACCGCCGGCCTGGGTCTGGGTAAGATCGGGTCCACGATTCATCCGTATCCGACGCAGGCCGAGGTATTCCGAAAGGCGGCGGACTCCTGGCGGCGAACCCGGCTGACGCCGGCGGCCAAGCGCGTGTTCCAGTGGTTTTTCGAGGTGGTTCGATAGGGGGGCGGCGGGAGGGCTGTCACCGATGCGCAGGACGCTGAGTCCTGTGTCACCCCGAACGAAGTGAAGGGGACCATGCCGGGTCATGGCCCTTACAGATCGTCGTGACGGCCCACTCCTCCCCGCCGTCATCATCCCGCCCTAGCCGTTGTGATCCCGAGCGGAGCGAGGGATCTTGCACGGATCGAGCGAACTCGGCCAGGACAGCTCGGTCTCCTCTCCACAAGGCGGCAGGCATGCTCAAGGAGTTCAAGGCGTTCGCCATGCGCGGGAATGTGCTCGACCTGGCGGTCGGCATCATCATCGGCGGCGCGTTCGGCACCATCATCAAATCGCTGGTGGACGACGTCATCATGCCCCCCGTGGGCCTGGCGCTCGGCGGGGTGGACTTCGCCGATCTTTTTCTGCTGCTCGAGGCGGGCGCCAAGGCCGCACCGCCCTACGCCACCCTCGCCGAGGCCCAGGGCGCCGGCGCGGTGACCGTCAACTACGGGCTCTTCATCAATAGCATTATCACCTTCCTCATCATCGCGTTCGCGGTGTTCCTCCTGGTGCGGGCCGCCAACCGCCTCCGGCCCGAGGAAGCGGCCGCCGCCCCCACAACGCGGGATTGTCCCTACTGCCGTATGGCCATCCCGGTGGCCGCGACTCGCTGCCCCCAGTGCACCTCCGACCTCAGAACGGTCTGACCGGCACCCATGGCTGAGCCCGACGTCAGCGCCGCCGGCCACGGGGCGCTGGGTCTGGAGCGCCTCATTCACGAGCGCATGCGCCTCGCGATCGTGAGCGGTCTCGCGGTGACTCACTCGCTCACCTTCAACGAGCTGAAGCGGCAGCTGGGAACCACCGACGGCAACCTCAGCGTCCACGCCCGCAAACTGGAGGAAGCCGGTTACGTCGTCTGCAGCAAGTCGGTGGAGGGCAAGGTGCCGCGAACCGAGTACCGTCTGAGCTCCGCCGGCCGGGAGGCGCTCGGGCGATATCTGGCACAGATGGAGGCGCTGATCCACGCCACTCGGAATGGCGGTTGGTAGAAAACTCGCTGCCCAACCGTCTGTCACGCTGAGCGGAGCGAAGCGGCCGAAACGTCACCCTCTTCAGCCAGTACCAGATCACGATACAGGAGACGTGAACTCATGGCAGCCGACCAGGACGCACCCACCGGACCCGATCTCACGCAAGGGATAGCGATTGACGCCGTCTCGGATGGTGGCAGCTTGACCGGTCAGGCCGACGGTGAAGCGGTCCTCCTGGTCCGCCAAGGCTCAGAGTGGTTTGCCATTGGCGCCACCTGCACCCACTACGGCGGCCCGCTGGGCGAGGGGTTGATCGTGGGAGACACGGTGCGCTGCCCCTGGCACCACGCCTGCTTCAGCCTGCGCACCGGTCTGTCGCTCCGCCCACCCGCCCTCAAGAGCTCCAGTTGCTGGACGGTCGAGCAGCGCGATGGGAAGGTGTTCGTCACCGGCAAGGCTCCCTCGCCGCCGGTGCGAAGCGGTTCCGCCGGAAAGCCGGGGCAGCCCGCTTCGGTAATCGTGGTGGGCGGGGGCGCCGCCGGTGACAACGCGATCGCCACTCTGCGCCTCGAGGGCTACGCCGGCCCCATTACAGTCGTTGACCCCGATGACGCGGCGCCCTACGACCGCCCGAACTGCTCCAAAGACTACCTCGCCGGCAACGCGCCGGAGGAGTGGCTGCCGCTTCGTCCTGCCGAGTTCGACCGCGACCGGGGTATCGAGCGGCTGGCCGGCAGGCGGGTGACCGACTTGGCGCCGCGTGACCGGCGGATTACGCTCGACGATGGAACGACCCGTGAATACGGCGCGCTGCTGCTGGCCACGGGAGCCACTCCCGTCCGGCTGCCGCAGGGCGTGGTTGGCGGTGACGCCAAGGTCCATTATCTCCGCACTCTCGCCGACAGCCGCGCGATCATCGCGGCTGCCAAGGACGCACGCCGGGCCGTGGTGCTTGGCGCGAGTTTCATCGGCCTCGAGGTGGCGGCCTCGCTGAGGGCACGGGACCTGGAGGTGCACGTCGTCGCTCCCGACAAGCGGCCGCTCGAGCGGGTCATGGGCGCCGAGCTCGGCGATTTCATCCGGCGGCTGCACCAGGAGCACGGCGTCACCTTTCATCTGGAGCAGCAGGCGCGGGAGATCGGCGGGGGCGCGGTAACTCTGGCCAACGGCGAGCGGCTGTCCGCCGATCTGGTCGTGGCCGGGATCGGCGTCCGTCCCAACGTCGAGTTGGCCGAGGCGGCGGGGCTTGCGCTGGAGCGGGGCGTTCTGGTGGACGAGCGGCTGCAGACGAGCGCGCCGGGCATCTACGCTGCCGGGGACATTGCCCGCTGGCCCGATCCCCACACCGGCGAGCGAATCAGAGTGGAGCACTGGGTGGTAGCCCAGCGCCAGGGCCAAACGGCGGCCCGCAACATTCTGGGCCTGGACCAGCGCTTCGACCAGGTCCCCTTCTTCTGGAGTCAGCATTACGACGTCCCGATCAACTACGTGGGCCACGCCGAACAGTGGGACGTTATAGAAGTAGACGGTGACATCAACGCGCGCGACTGCACCCTCCGCTTCCGCAAAGGCGGCCGGACACTCGCGGTAGCGACGATCTACCGGGACCGCGAGAGTCTCGAGACCGAGCTGGCCATGGAGCTTGCAGCGGGCTGAACGGGCTTGGGAGTCCAGGCATTGTGCGGCGCTCCGGTGCTGTATTCACAGGAAGGGCACGAAGGGCACGAAGGGCACGAAGGGCACGAAGGGCACGAAGGGCAC
>JACCQZ010000009.1 GCA_013813875.1 Gemmatimonadales bacterium
GCTCCATCTGCTGCGACACCACCGCCACCTGCCCCGCGATCTCCTCCAGCAGGGCACGCGACTCGCTGGCGGCGTGAAGGCTCTGCGCGGCGAGATCGCGGACCTCATCCGCCACCACCGCGAAGCCCCGCCCCTCCTTGCCGGCGCGCGCCGCCTCGATGGCTGCGTTGAGCGCGATGAGATTGGTCAGGTCGGCGATCTCCCGGATGCTGCCGATGAAGCCGCTGATCCGCGCCGTCAGCGCGCCGAGCGTGGCCACCTGATCGGCGCTGGCGGAGACGAATCCTTTGAGCCCCACCAACCGGTTGATCGCCTCGCCGATGACGACCCGCTTCTGCGCCGCCACGTCGGCCGCCCTCCCGCTCGCACCCGCTGCCTGGGCGCCTTGTCTTGCCATCTCGCGCGAGGTGGCGGAAAGCGATTCGGTGGCTTGCAACCCTCCCGCCACGAAGGTCTCCATCTCCGAGGCGCCCAGCCGCATCCGCTCGGAAGCGTCGGTCAGGGCGCCGGCCGAAGCGCGGAGCGATTCGGTCACCCGGGCCATGGCGGTGACCTGCTGCCCGATCTGCTCCACGGTGCTCAGCAGCGGCCGGCGCAGCTCGGCGATGTGGATCGCGGTGGCGATCTGATTGGAGAGCGTGCCCAGCGCCAGCAGATCCTTGGACCCGTAGGCGTGGCGCTTGGGATGGTCCATCTCCACCGTGCCCAGCAGCTCGTCGCCGAACCGGATCGGGAAGAACACCGCGCTCCCCACCCCCGGAATGACCGCGCCGATCCGAGGATCGCTGGCCACGTCCTTTACCACGATTGGCCGGCCGGTTTCCACCACCTCGCGCCGCACCGGCTCCATCTCCCGCGCGGGCTCCTCGCGCCCGGCCCGGCCGAATGCGCCGCGATAGGTGAGCGCGGGTTGGTCTCCGTTGAGCCGGTAGACCCGGAAATCGCCCCAATCGAGGAGCCGGTTGGCCAGCCGCTCGATCTGATCGAACGAGCCCTGCAGCGTCGCGTTACTGGCGATGGCGGTCTCCATCAGATGGACCTTGTTGAGGTCCTCCGCGCTGATCGCCTCCTCCAGAATCTTCCGGGTGAGCATGCCGAGCACGCCGAGGGCGAGCCCCACGGCGAGCCATCCGACCGGGGCCAGGACCTGAAGCGCCGCCAGGATCACGACCGAGGCGATCACGGTCAGGAGATAGGAGATGATCTCCCAGCGGAGGATGAGGATCTTCTCGGCGTGCTCCAGCTTGTCCCGGAGCAGAAGGGTAAAGTAGAACAGCGCTCGCGGCGTGAAGAAATAGAGGCAGACCAGAATCGCGGCCGGCGGGACGAAGTCAATCGAGAGATCGGGCGAGCCGCTCAACGCCTGGACGGCGGCGTAGGGCCCGTAGGCCGCCACGAAGCCCACCACCTCGCGGCCGGCATTGATCAATGCGGAGCGCGCCGGCTTGCGCAGCAGCAGCAGATCCGAGGTGAGCACTCCAAGCCAGAGGGCGAGCACTACCGCCGCTGGTCCGACGCTGACTGCCGCCACCAGCACCGCGACGGCCGTCTGGGTGAGATACGAGTACTTGCTCAACCGGACCGGCACCGCCTTCAGCACCAGGATCGCGACGGTGACGACCAGCACCGAGAGCGGCTGCGATGTCCAACGGTGGTCGGTGGCCAGCACGGCCATGGCCACGCCCAGGCCGCCGATCCAGAGGATTTGCGCGTAGCGCTCGAGCACCTCCTGCTCCGACAGCTTCATCGCGTGGCGTCCTCCTGGTCGAGCGCCTGGCGCAACTCGCCGAGGAACCGCCTGGCGCCGGCCACACCGCCGCTGCCCAGCAGCTCGACCAGCCGGCTGCCCACCACCACGCCGTCGGCCAGACGCGCCACGGCGGCGGCCTGCTGCGGAGTCGAGATGCCGAAGCCGACGGCCACCGGCAGCGGCGTTGCCTGCCGTACCCGTGCGACCGAGGCGCCGAGTCCGGCGGCGAGATCCGCCGTGGCGCCGGTGACACCGAGGCGCGCCACGAGATACACGAATCCCTGCGCACCCACCACCGCCGTGGCGAGGCGTTCGGCCCGGGTGGTCGGGGCGATGAGCCTGATCAGGTCGAGCCGACTCCCCTGCACCGCCGATTCGACTTCCGGATCGCTTCCCGCGGGGAGATCGGTGAGTATGAGGCCCGCGATGCCCAGGCCCTCGGCTTCGCGAAGGAATCGGTCCACGCCGTAGCGAAGGATCGGGTTGAGGTAGCTGAAGACCACTACCGGCCGGGTAAGGTCGGCCCGCGCCACCAGCTCCAGGGTGCCGCCGAGCGACATCCCCTGCCGGAGTGCCTCGAAGGTGGAGCGCTGAATGGTGGGGCCATCGGCAAGCGGGTCGCTGAACGGGACGCCCACCTCGATGATGTCGCACACCTCACCCGCCGCGCGCAGAGCGTCGGCGCTGTCGCGGGGGGTGGGGTAGCCGGCGGTGAGGTAAGGAATGAGTGCCGCGCGTTTGCGCGACTGGAGATCGGCCCACACCGGCGCGAGCCGGAGCTCAGACAAAGTAGTCGCCGACCGTGAGCCCGTAGCGGGTGGGATCCGTCACCTTGACGATGGAGCGGCGGCAGGCGCCGGTCTCGTCCTGCTCGGTGAGGGCCACGAGCTCTCCCGGCGGCGGCACCGCGCCTCCGTCGGCGGTGATGGCGATACGGACCATCGGACGGTTGAGCTGCTGTCCGTCGGGGCTCGGGCCCGCGACCACCGCCACCTCGAACGTATCGAGGATGACGCAGGTGCCGACGGGGTAGACGCCGATGAGGTTGATCAACGCCTTGACCAGGACGGTGTCATAGCCCCGCTTGGGGTTGCTCCACATCTCCTTGAGCACCTGATCCGGCTCGATGGCCACCGTCTGGTAGCTGCGCCGCGTGGTGGCGGCATCAAAGCCGTCGGCGACCGCCACGATGCGGGAGAAGATGCCCATCGTCCGGGGACGGATCGGCCGGGGGTAGCCGCTGAGGTCGACCTTCATATGGTGCTCGTGCGCCACCAGAATGGCCCGGTAGGGGATCTCGTCGTGGGCCCGCAGGCTGAACAGCGTCAGCGCACCCATCCAGGGATGGCCCTGCATGATTTTCCATTCCTGCTCGTCGAGACCGGTCGTCTTGTTGAGGATCTCCACCGGTACCCGGGCCTTGCCGACGTCGTGCAGCAGGGCGGTCATGCCGAGGTCGTAGAGCTGAAGCCGGGAGAGCCCGAGCTTTTTGCCCAGCGCCACCGAGAAGATGCAGACGTTCACCGAATGGGTGAAGCTGTACTCGTCGTAGTCGCGCAGGGTGGTAAGTCCCACCAGCGAGGTCTCGTTGTTGAGCACCTGGTCCACGATCAGCTGCACCGCGCGCTTCACCTTCTTGACGCTGGTGGTTCGCCCCAGCCGGACGCCGGTGATCACATCCTTGGTGACCGCGACACCCTGGGAATACACCCGCTTGGCGGCCTGCTTCGACTGCTCGCTGGTGGAACCTCCCTCTCCGTGGGCGGCGCGCTCGAGCTCGAGACCCTGCACCTTGCCCGCGCCCAGGCGCTGGGTCAGCTCATCGAAGCGCGCCTCCGGCTTTTCCTTCTCGGAGAGACTCAGCAGCAGGCTGAGGAAGATCTGCCACTCCTGGCGCCGCACGGTCGAGTGGATTCGCAGCGCGCCGATGTCGAAGGTCCGCAGCACGCCGAGGATATGACTGAACGAGGCGTAGTTGTCGAGCTCCAGCCGGAGCCGGGTGGCGTTCACGAAGATAAAATCTCCGGCCAGGCGGATCTCCAGATCGCTTTCCACCGCCACCAGGGCGCGGGCCACGGCGTCGAGCTCGTCAATCGCCTTCTGCACGGTGGTGTTCTCCACCGGATATAGCTTGAGGCTCCTGAGCGCGGTGTAGAGCGCCAGCAGGACGGCGCGGCCCCCCTGCCGCAGTTGTCCCTCGGGCGCCCGGCTCGCGGCATCGGCCGGGGTGGTCACGCGCCGCTCTCCCGGAGGGCCCGGCTGACCGCGTTGCGGACCACCAGGTCCTTGTCGTCGGCCGCGCGCTCCAGCACCTGCCGGGCCTCAGCGGTGCGGATCCGGCCCAGGGCGATGGCGGCGCACGCGCGCGTCTCCGAGCTCTGCTTCAGCTTCAGCAGGCCTCGCGACAGCAGCAGCCCGCTCATCGGATTGAGGCCGCTGGGGCCGGCGATCGCGCCGTAGGCCTCGAAGAAGGCCATCTTCTCGGTCAGATCCATCTCCTTGATCGTCTTGCCCAGGACCACCGCCTCCACCCGGCGCAGCGCGCCCTTGTACCCCCGGCCGCCGGCCACCCGGACGGCGGCAATCCGCACCCCGCGGTCGGCATCGTCAATCGCCTTGTCCACCAGCGCGAGCGCCGAGGGGGTACCCAGCTGGGCCAGCACCTGCACCGTCGCCAGCCGCACCACCGGATCGGGATGGACCATGGTGTCGGAGAGCCCAGGAATCGCCTGAGTCAGGCTGAGCCGGCCACAAAGCGCCACCACCGCTGCGAGCGCCTCGGACTGGGGATCGCGCAGGATGCGCAAGACCTCGGCGCCGTTGGTTTCGGCGAGCCGGTCGGCAACCTTCTCGAGCAGAGCGCGGAGCGGCGCCGAGGACAGGTTGGGGATCCAGGTGAGCACCGGCTCGAGCGCCGAGCTGCGCAGCTCCTTGAGGAGCTCGGCCACATCGGGCTCCCCGGCGAGCGCGGGCGCCTCGTCGAGCGACTGGAGCAGCTGGCTTACGATGGCGGGCTCGCTCAGCTTGGTGACGAACCGCTCCAGCCGCTCCGCCTGCTCGGTCTCCAGCGCCGTCGCCCGGGAGGCGATCGTCTTCGATTCCCGCAGCACCGTGGCGGCGATCCGAAAATCGCGGGCGTTGAGGAAATTGGGAAAGAGCTGCTCGAGCACGCCCAGGATCTCGGTACGCGTGGGCCCGTCGCCGTGCACTTCCAGAATGTCGAACAGGGCGCTGAGCGCGGCACCACGCACGTCGCGCCGGTACTCCTCATCCACCTCGCGGGCGATGTAGTTGATCTCCGACTCTTCCAGGAAGTAGAGGGTCGAATCGAAGTCATCCACTGCCACCACGCCTTTGGGCCGCGGAGGCGATTCCTCGGCGGCACGTGCCCGGCGCTCCCTGGCCTCCGCTTCGGCCTCTCCCCTGCCCGGTCCCTCCCCGCCCCCCTGCGCGTTGTAGGTGCCGGTCTGTTCCGGCAGCGCACCGCCGCCTTCGCCGCTGAACTCGATGAAGCGGTACTCGATGAACTCGAACTCCTCCGCCCACAGCAGGGTGAGCAGATCGTCTCCCGCGTCGGCCGCGAGGTAGCGGGCGCGGTTGATGACCTCGAGGAAGCGGGGAAACTCTTCCCCCTCCGCCCCCTGCCGGATGGTGAGCGCCCGCATGCCGTCCTTGAAAAGTCCCCAGGCCAGGCTGTCGCTCTTGTTGAGCTGGTGGTAGACGACCTGGTCTTCCCACACGAAATCGGTCTCGACCACGGTGAGCACCAGCTCGTCGGTGGCGGCCCAGATGGGCCGGAAGGCGACGCGCAGGTTATCGGTGGAGCGCTGGTAAATGGGATTGTTGGGGAGATACATGTGGAAGGCGCGCAGCGCCTTCACGACGCCCTGGATCAGCTCTGCGACCTGCGACGCCGGCAGGATCTCGGTGAGCGGAGTGCCGGCCGTCACGTGGGCATCCCGAGCAGCGAGGCGACGTGGGCGACATCCTTGTCACCCCGGCCGCTGAGACAGACCAGCACCGGCGCGTCCACCGCCCAGCGTCCCGCCGACCGGAAGACCCAGGCCAGCGCGTGGGCCGTCTCCAGCGCGGGGATGATGCCCTCCAGCCGGCAGAGCGTCTGAAAGGCGTCGAGCGCTTCGACGTCAGTGGCCGAGTCGTAGCGCACCCGGCCGGTGTCGCGGAGATGGCTGTGCTCCGGCCCCACCCCGGGATAGTCGAGACCGGCGGAAACCGAGTGGGCCGGAGCGACCTGCCCGTCGGCATCCTGCAGCAGATAGCTCAGGCTGCCGTGGAGTACGCCCGGGAGCCCGGCACTGAGGGTGGCGCTGTGCTGGCCGCTGGCGATTCCCTCACCCGCCGCCTCGACGCCGACCAGCTCGACCTCGCTGTCACCCAGGAAGCCGGCGAAGATGCCCATCGCGTTGGATCCGCCGCCCACGCAGGCTACCACGGTGGCCGGCAGCCGGCCGTGGCGCTCGAGCATCTGCTCTCGCGCCTCGCGGCCGATCACCGACTGGAAGTCGCGCACCATGCGCGGGTAGGGGTCGGGTCCGACCACCGAGCCGATGATGTAATGGGTGCTCTCCACGTTGGTGACCCAGTCGCGGAGCGCCTCGTTGGTGGCGTCCTTGAGCGTGCGGGTGCCCGATCCCACCGGCACCACCCGAGCGCCGAGCAGCTGCATGCGATAGACGTTGAGCGCCTGGCGGGCGACATCCTCGACGCCCATGTACACCACGCACTCGAGCCCGAAGCGGGCGCACACCGTCGCGGTGGCCACACCGTGCTGGCCCGCTCCGGTCTCCGCGATGATGCGCCGCTTGCCCATTCTGAGGGCGAGCAGCGCCTGGCCCACGGTGTTGTTGATCTTGTGGGAGCCGGTGTGGTTCAGATCCTCCCGCTTGAGGACCACGGGGGCTCCCACGGCCGCGCTGACGCGCGGCGCGTCGGAGAGAGGCGATGGCCGGCCGGCAAACTCGGCCAGCAGGCGGTCGAACTCGGCCCAGAACGTGGGATCGGCCCGCACACCGTCGTAGAGCGACGTGAGGTCGTCGAGCGCGGCCACCAGCGTCTCGGGGACGTAACGGCCTCCGTAAGGGCCGAATCGGCCCGCGACCGCGCGCTCAGGGGATAGCACTTGATCCAAGCACAGCCTCCAGAAAACGTGCGATCTTGTGGGGGTCCTTGATGCCGGGCCGGCGTTCGACCCCTGAACTTACATCCACGACCTCGGGTCGAACGATTGCCGCGGCCTTTTCTACGCTATCCGGCGTCAGGCCGCCGGCGAGCACCATGACCTGGCCGGCCAGCCGGGAGCGTGCCTCGCGAGCTACCGCCAGGTCGAGCGAAACGCCACTGCCTCCGGCGGCATGGGGCACCAGCGGCTCGACCAGAACGGCATCGGCGTCTCGGGCAGCTTCGGCGAGGGTATCGAGATCCTCCGGCACCGCGATCCGTACCACTTTCCAGACGATGAGGCCGGCCGCGCGTAGACGCGCCGCCGCCTCCCTGCGGTAGGAACCGTGGAGTTGCGCACCGGAAAGTCCGGCCTGCGCCGCCAGGTGGAGAATGTCTTCGATTGATTGACTGCCGAACACGCCCAGCACCGGTACCCCGTGGGCGGCGGCCACCACTTCGCCGGCTTGTGCCGGGGTGACTACCCGGGGTCCTTCAGCAAAAACGACGCCCAGAAAGGAGGCTCCGCCGGCTGCCGCCGCGGCCGCGTCTCCCGGGCAAGTCAGCCCGCAGACTTTGGCCCTAACGGCCATGGCGGGGCACGGCGGCCAACTCTTCGAGCAGCGCGCCGGGTAAGGGAGCCGCCGAGAGCGCGGTGCCGATCAACACCGCGTCGGCGCCGGCGGAAGCCGCGCGCTCCACGTCACCCGCGGCGGCCATACCGCTCTCGGCCACCGCCACGCGGTCGGCCGGCACCCGGCCGAGCAGGCACCACGCTCCAGCGGTGTCAATCCGGAAGGAGTCGAGATCCCGACTGTTGATGCCGATGACGCGGGCGCCGGTCTCGAGCGCAATATCGAGCTCCGCCGCGGTGTGCACCTCGACCAGCGCGTCGAGCCGGGTATGGGCCGAAAAGGCGAGCAGCGCGTGGAGACGGGCGCGGCTCAGCGCGCGCACGATCAGGAGCACCGCCGACGCACCGGCGGCGCGCGCTTCCAGAATCTGCAACTCGTCCAGGATGAAATCTTTTCGCAACACCGGGACGTTCACCACCTCGGCTGCGGAGCGGAGATCGGCCACCGACCCGCCGAAGAAGGGCCCATCGGTGAGTACCGAAATGGCCGCGGCCCCATGCGCGGCATAGAGCTCCGCGCGGGCGACCGGATCGAGATCCTCGCGAATGCTGCCGGCAGAGGGAGAGCGCCGCTTTACCTCGGCGATGATTCCGACGGTCGGACGCAGCAGCGCGGCGGCAAAGGCGGGGGGATCCTCTGCAGCGGCGGCCGCCCGCTCCAGCTGAGCGCGGCGGCGCAGCAGGTCGGGCATCAGGCCGCGGGTGGAGCTGAGGATCTGGTCCAGGGTGACGGGCATCTTGTCCTTCGGCCGGTCTTCGGGTAACCTTATTCGGGCTCTATTCGGTCGCACCGCAAGGAGGAGGAGGTCTGATGCCGCTGACCAAACGCCAGAGCGAAATCCTGGGCTATCTGCAAGGGCACATTCAGAACAAGGGCTACGCCCCGAGCTTCGAGGAGTTGGCGGAACACTTCGGCTTTCAGTCGCTGGCCACGGTGCACGAGCACCTGACCAACCTCGAGCGCAAGGGTTACATCCGGCGCTCCTACAACGAAAGCCGCTCCATCGAGGTGCTGCCGCCCCGGGGCACGTCGGCGGCCACCGAAATTCCCCTGCTCGGTAAGGTAGCGGCAGGTACGCCCATCGAGTCCCTCATGCATCAGGAGACCATCGCCGTTCCCGACCAGATGCTCCCCCGCCGCGGGCCCAACTACGCGTTGCGGGTGCAGGGCACCTCCATGATTGACGAGCACATCCTGGATGGCGACGTGGTCGTGGTCCACGGCAAGCAGAGCGCCGAGAACGGCGAAATGGTCATCGCGCTGGTCAACGGCAGTGAGGCCACGGTCAAAAAGTTCTATCGCGAAGCCGGCGGCTGGATCCGCCTGCAGCCGGCCAACTCGACCATGCAGCCGATGCGGTTTCAAGAGAGGGATGTGTTGATTCAGGGGGTGGTGGTGGGGGTGATAAGAAAGTACTGAGTGGTTGGTGGCAGAGGGACAAGGGACAAGTGACAAGTGACAAGTTCAAAGTGTGAGGAGTCGTTTCGATCCACTTGTACCTTGCCACTTGTCACTTGTCACTTGTCACTTGCCACTGGTCACTACCGCACTCTCTTATCCTCCTCAGCACCCCCCCCGCCCCTCCATTCGACAACGACTCCTCCGCCCGCCCGACCGCCTCTTCCATCGTCCATCCTCTTCCCGACACGTAAAGCGCCGCCGCGGCGTTGAGAAGAACGGCGCAGCGGACGGTCGGGTCGCCGTCGCCGGCGAGGAGGCGCTCGATGCGGGCCGCGTTTTCGGCCGGCTCGCCGCCGGCCAACTGGAGGAGATCGGCGGAGTCGAGCCGGTGCCGCGCCGGATCAATCTCCCATTCTTCGACCACCTCGCCGCGTACTTCCCAGACTCGGGTAAGTCCGCAGGGACTCACCTCGTCCATTCCTACCGCGGCGTGGAGCACCAGCGAGTGGGTGGTGCCCAGCTGGGCTAGAGCACGGGCGATCAGGGGACCGCGGATTTCATCCGACACGCCGATGACCTGGCGGGTTACGCCCGCGGGATTCACCAGCGGGCCCAGCAGGTTCATGATCGTCGGCGCGCCGAGCTCCTTCCGTACCGGGCCGGCGTGGCGCATGGCCGGGTGGTACATCGGCGCGAAGAGAAAGACCAGACCCGCTTCCCGCAGTACCTCGGCGGCGCGCTCGGGTGTCAGCGAGATGTTCACGCCGAGCGCTTCCAGAACGTCGGCCGAGCCCGAGCGCGAGGTATAGCTGCGATTGCCGTGCTTGGCCACCGATACGCCGGCTCCCGCCACGACAAACGCGGCGGCAGTGGAGATGTTGAGCGTACCTACCCGGCCGCCACCGGTTCCGCAGGTGTCAACCACGCCGCCGGCGTCTCCCAACTCCACCCGCACCATGACCGACCGAAGCGCCCTGGCGGCGCCGGCCAACTCGTCCGCGGTCTCCCCCTTTACTCGGAGTCCCATGAGCAGCGCGGCCGTCTGGACCGGCGAAGCCGCGCCCCGCATTACCACACCGAAGGCCTCGGCGGCCTGCTCGCCCGAAAGGGAGACGCCCTGGGCGAGCTGCTGGATGGCAAAGCGCAGCGGGGCGTCTGGACTCACAGGTGGCGGCGGTCGGCTAGGGGGTGGGGAGAAGGAGCAAAATTGTACCCGGGAAGTGCGCCTTTTGTCAATCACGACAACACTTTGCGTAACTTGCTCGGGCGCTGCGGCGACGCTAGATTCCGAGCCGATGACTCGGACCTTTCTCGCCACACTGCACTTCGACGGCTCAGGGTTTGTCGGGTGGCAGCGCCAGGCGGCGGGCCGCTCGGTTCAAGCGGAGTTCGAGAGCGTGCTTCAGCGCCTGTTTGGCCAGCCGGCTACGGCCCACGCCGCCGGCCGTACCGACGCCGGCGTGCACGCCACCGGCCTCGGAGTCAGCTTCACCGCTCCCGAGCGTTGGACCACCCCCGACCTGCACCGCGCCCTCAATTCACTGCTGCCCCGGGACTGTTGGGTCGAGACCGTCCAACCCATGCTGCCCGGTTTCCACGCCCGCAAGTCCGCCCTCTCGCGGCGCTACCGCTACGACATCGGCACCGACGGAGCTTCGTCATCTCCCTTTCGGCGTCCCTTCGAGTGGGCGCTGGGCCGAGGCGCCGACCTGGCGCGGCTGCGCGCATCGGCCACCCTGCTCCTCGGCGAGCACGACTTCCGTGCGTTCGCCGCCAAAGGAGAGCCCAAGCCGCATTACCTCTGCCGGCTCCTCACCGCCGAGTGGACGCTCCGGCCCGCGGGACGGGGCATCAGCTTCCACGTCGCGGCCGATCGCTTCCTGCATCACATGGTGCGCATGCTGGTCGGCACCATGGTGGACGTCGGCCTCGACCGGCGTCCGCTCTCGGATATCGAGACCCTGCTCGAGCGAGGAGACAACCAGGACACCAGCCCACCGGCGCCGCCGCAGGGCCTGTACTTCATCGCCGCCGAGTATCCCTCCGAGCTCTACGCCGACGCGCTCGGCGAGGCGCATGCCGCCGTTGATGAAGCGTAGCGCCGCGCTCTGGGTCGCTCTCGCGCTGCTCGGATGCAGAGACGAGCTGCCGCGGGCTGTTTCGGTAGCCACCGCCGGCGCTCAGAGCGCGCCGCGGGCAGCCTTGATGCAGCCGGCGGTGGACGCCTCCCGCCGGACGGCGCTCGTGGCCGCGGCGGATCGGGCCGCGGCATCGGTGGTCTCGATCAACGTGACCTCGCGGCAGGAGGCCAGGTCCCGCTCGCCCTGGGATCTCTTCTTCGTTCCCGAGGGCGCCCGCATGGTCGAGGGGTACGGCACCGGGTTCGTGGCCCGGGCCAACGGGATCATCATCACCAACCAGCATGTGGTGGCCAACGCGGACCGAGTGGTGGTCACTCTGTCCGATGGCAGCGACCTGCCGGCCAAGGTGCTCGGGGAAGACGCGCTGACCGACATCGCAGTGCTCCAGGTGAGCCGCCGGAATCTTCCGACGGTTACCACCGGCCAAAGCACCGACCTCTTGATCGGCGAGTGGGTGGTGGCCCTGGGCAATCCCTACGCATACATGCTGGGCAACGCCGAGCCCACCGTCACCGTGGGCGTGGTGAGCGCCACTCAGCGGAACATCCTGCCGTCGCGGGAGCAGACCGGCCTGTACCTCGACATGATCCAGACCGATGCCGCCATCAACCCCGGAAATTCCGGCGGGCCGCTCACCAACGTTCTGGGAGAAGTAGTCGGGGTCAACTCCTCGATTTTCAGCAATAGCGGAGGGTCGGTGGGTCTTGGCTTCGCCATTCCCATCGAGCGCGCCCTCCGGGTGGCGGACGAGATTATCCGGAGCGGCGCGGTGCGGCGAGCCTGGGTGGGGCTCGACGTGGAAGGCGCCGCCGCCATGCGAAACTGGAAGAGCCTGGGCGGCGTCGTCCTCGCACGGGTCGCTCCGGGCGGCCCAGCCGCCAAGGCGGGTCTCCGCGCCGGCGACGTGCTGACCGCGGCCAACGGCCGGCCGCTTCGGAACTACCTCGACTGGGAAGCGGTCAAGCTCGACCTGCACGTGGGCGACGCGGTAGAGCTCTCGGTGCGAAGCGGCAGCCAGACCGGCACCCGGCGGATCGTCACCGGAGATCTGCCCACCGTGACGGCGGAGAAGATCACCGTGCTGCAGGACCTGCAGCTCATCAACGTGAATCCGTCCATTCAGGCGGAGCGCAAAATCCGCAGCGAGCGGGGTGCGCTGATCTTTCGGGTCTCGCCGCAGGTAAGCCGCGCCACCGGTCTGATGGAGGGCGACGTCATCGTCGCCGTCAATCGTACGCCGGTCCAAACTGCGGCGGACGTGGCCGACCTGCTCGACGTCCGGTCGGGCGACGTCGTGCGGGTCTACCTCGAGCGCCAGGGAAGCGTCATTTACACCGATCTGGCATTCCGATGAGCGACGAGCGCTGGCGCTCTCCGCTGGGCACCCGCTACGCCTCGCCGGCAATGCAGATCCTCTGGGGCGAGCCGCACCGGATCGGGCTCTGGCGCCGCCTCTGGCTGGCTCTGGCCGAGGCCGAGCGCGAGCTGGGTCTCGACATTCCGGATGAGGCGCTGGTTCAACTTCGCTCTCAGCTGGACACCGCCGACCTGGCCGCGGCCGCCCGCTACGAGCGGCGCTTCCGGCACGACGTCATGGCCCACATCCACGCCCTCGGCGATCAGGCTCCCGCGGCGCGGGCGTACCTGCATCTGGGCGCCACCAGCGCCTTTGTCACCGACAACGCCGACCTGATCGTCATGCGCGAGGGGTTCCGGCTCCTGCTCGGCCGGGTCATCGCCGTGCTCTCGGCGTTGGAGGGATTTGCCCGCCGCACCGCGGCCATCCCTTGCCTGGCCTACACCCACTTTCAGCCGGCGCAGCTCACCACCGTCGGCAAGCGGGCCACGCTCTGGATGCAGGACTTTGCCCTGGACGTGGAGGAGCTGTGCCACCGAACCATGGCGCTGCGCTTTCGGGGCTGCCAGGGGACTACCGGCACCCAGGCCGCGTTCCTCGATCTGTTCCATGGCGACCACGACAAGGTGCGCGAGCTGGAGCGGCGGGTCACCGCCAAGCTTGGCTTTCGCGAGCAGTACGCGGTGACCGGCCAGACCTATCCGCGCAAAGCCGACAGCATGGTGCTGGATGCGTTGAGCGGGGTGGCCCAATCGGCCGCGAAGATGGCGGGAGACCTCCGCCTGCTGCAGCACGAGGGCGAGCTGCTGGAGCCTTTCGAGTCCGAGCAGATCGGCTCCAGCGCCATGGCCTACAAGCGGAACCCGATGCGAGCGGAGCGGATCACCGGCCTGGCCCGCTTCGTCATCTCGCTGCAGGCCAACGGCGCCCATACCGCGGCCGGCCAGTGGCTGGAGCGCACGCTGGACGACAGCGCCAACCGGCGGCTCACCCTTCCCGAAGCCTTTCTGGGCACCGACGCCATCCTGGTGCTCGCCGCCAACACCGCCGCCGGGCTGGAAGTGCGCGAGGACGTGATCCGCCGCCATGTAGAGGAGCAGATGCCCTACATGGCCACGGAGCGCTGGCTCATGCTGGGTGTCGAGGCGGGTGGCGACCGCCAGACGCTTCACGAAACCGTCCGGGGGCACAGCCTTGCGGTGGCCGAGGCGCTTCGCCGGGGCGGCCCCAACGATCTGCTCGCCAGGCTCGCCGCCGATCCGGGGTTTGCCGCGGTGCCCGCGGCGGCGTTACAGGCGCAGCTGGAGCCGGCCGGCTACATCGGACGCGCGGATCGGCAGGTGGGCGAGTTTCTCGACGAGTACCTGCAGCCGCTGCTCCAGCGGGCGCGTCCGCTGGCCGCCGAGGCCGGCAGCGCCGAGGTGCGGGTATGACCGGCACGCTGGCCGCGAGCCACCTGCCCTTGCCGCTTCTGCGCCGCGGCAAGGTGCGAGAGGTGTACGAGGTGGATGCCGAGCATCTGCTGCTGGTGGCCAGCGACCGGGTGAGCGCTTTCGACGTGGTCATGCGGGAGACGATCCCCCACAAAGGCGCCGTGCTCACCCAGGTGAGCGCCTTCTGGTTCGAGCGGCTCGCCGGCGTCTTCCCCTCGCACTACCTCACCGCGAAGACGGAGCAGATCCTCGATCGGGTCCCGGCGCTCCGTGGCCATGAGGCCCAGGTCGAGAGCCGCTCCATGCTGGTGCGGCGGACCACCCCGGTAGCCTTCGAGTGCGTGGTGCGGGGTTACCTGTCGGGATCGGCGTGGGCGGAGTATCGCCAGAGTGGCACGCTCGCGGGCGAGCGCCTCCCGGCCCACCTGGTCGAGAGCTCCAAGCTGGAGCCGCCGCTCTTTTCTCCCGCCACCAAAGCGGAAGCGGGTCACGACATCAACGTCACCTCAGCCACCATGGCCACCGCGCTCGGCAGCGAGCTCACGGCGCGTCTCTGGGACGCGAGCTTTGCCATCTACCGCGCCGGCCGGGACCATGCGGCGGCACGCGGGATCATCATCGCCGATACCAAGTTCGAGTTCGGCACCGATGCGGCTGGAGAGCTGCTCCTGATTGACGAGCTGCTCACCCCCGACTCGTCCCGCTTCTGGCCCGCCG
>JACCQZ010000094.1 GCA_013813875.1 Gemmatimonadales bacterium
TCTCCTTTACCTCCATTGGGGTGAGACAGTGGTGCCGATCCGCTTGCGGACGCGGTAGCGGGCAATGGTGTAGACGCACCACACGCGATCACGAGGCGGCGGGCGGAAGGCAGATGACTTTCTTGAACCCGACGGGGTCGCGTGGGGCGTGGTCCGCAAGAGCGCCGGGGCGGACGTCTCCGCGCCAAAACAGCGAACAAACCGCGCCCGATTCGTCGAATCGTGGGACTAATCAGGCTCACCGAGGAGAAAGTAGCCCGGTGACATTCTTGCCGGCCGAAACACCATTCGGCTTGCGCCTCCTCTAAACCATCCCCCTCGTTGATCCTCCGTTGAACCTCCCTGCATAGGTAGCCCTGACGATCGATTGGCGGATCCGAAATCCCGAAGTGCCGAGGTTGTGCGAATGCCGTTCAGCGCAAATGCGAGGGCGTCCCCAGGACAGCACATGACCGTCTCTCCGGTTGAAGACACGGTGCGCGTGCTCGCTGCGAAGTGGAAGCCCACCATTATCAGTGTGCTTGCGACGGGCAGCCATCGCTACAGTCAGCTGCAGACCGAGCTGCCCGGTATAGCCCACAAGGTCTTGATCGAGCAGCTGCGCAAGTTGGAACATGACGGGGTAGTGAGGCGTGAGGTCAAGGTGGGTGGATACAAGCGTGTCCACTACAGCCTGACTGAGACGGGGTGGCAGCTCCTGCCCATTCTCGAGCTGATGTAGAGCTCTGGCCTCAGTGCGGCTAGCTCTTGGGTTGCCAGTTGAACCACGGCGGGCTCGCCGTGCGGTCCAATTCCAGTTTGAAAGGGCTCGCCCGTGCGCGCGTTCCTTGCGTGTAGTCCGCGACTGTCTATTCGCTTGATGCACGTGGCGAAATCTCGGACGAGCTGGTCGAGCTTCAGATTGATCATAGGAGATGTAAGCTGCAGCCTCGGCCGCCTATGTTCCCGGCGTCGAGAAGCTACCGGGGTTGCCCCGAAGATACACCGAATTTAACATAAGAGGGTAGCACTATTTCATTCACAGACCAAGTTGTGGTAAGTAATGCCGACCTTTGGAGCCTCAATTCGCTCCGCCAGTCCTGAAACACTAAGTATGCCAATGCCTAAAGACGCACCTCATCTCACCCGTGGCGACGACCGCGACGAGCTAATCGCGACTGTCGCACTACTCCGTGCAGAAGTCCTCAGCCCAACCAAGCTGAGTGCTCTACTGGAGGACGTCGGGTCTGCGGTCGATCTCCTGCCAATCTCCAAAGCGAACCTAGGGTGGGAAGCTAGACCTCTTCTCTTGGACGCAGTGGGCGAAGAACATGTCGCTAAAGCTCGTCAGGAGGTTGTCGAGTGGGAGGCTGCAGGACTCGACGCTCGCACGCTGCTCCATCAGACCTACCCAACCAGTCTGCAGGGGATTTTCGATAAACCACCTCTGCTGTTTGTGTCAGGCGCGTGGGATGAACAACTTGATAGCCGCGCAGTGGCCGTCGTCGGTACCCGAACGTCCACGCCAGAAGGCTGCCGGCGCGCATACCGTCTAGCGCATAGCCTAGCAGAGGCGGGTGTGACCGTGATATCGGGGCTTGCACGCGGCATTGACACCTGTGCACATCAGGGAGCCCTACGAGCTGGGGGTCGCACGGTTGCTGTCATGGGGACAGGAATCACAAAGCGTTACCCTAAGGAGAATGCTCCCCTTGCCGATGCAATAGTCGAGTCTGGTGGTGCGCTAATCTCTCAGTTCTTCCCGGCTCAACCGCCCACGAAGTGGACCTTCCCCGTTCGAAACGTCACTATGTCGGGTCTCACCCTTGCGACCATAGCGGTTGAAGCAGGCGCGACTTCTGGGGCGAAGATGCAGGCGGAGGCCGCACTCACGCACGGCCGCGCCGTATTCCTCCCGAGCTCCCTTGTCGCGGCGCACCCATGGGCGAGAGCTATGATTGAAAAGGGCTTCCGGGGTGCTCACGCGATAGAGATCAGTTCGCCTGAACAAGTTACGGAACTACTCGACTTTTCCTCCTTGACGCTCCCATCCCTTTCGGCTTGAGTGCAACGCTTTCCGCCCGCGAGGTTGTCGCGAGGATCTCGGGTGAGATAGGCACCGTTCCCCACGTTTCGAACTCTTTCGTTTGTCATAGATGTTTGGGTCCGGTAAGTGGCTTCCCGCAGTGCCTTGGCTGCAACAGACTCTTCAGTACAGCCCCTGACGAACTCCGCGGCCGCGTCGTTCCTATGACCGCTGTTGCAACCCAAGCGCTTGGTACAGTCGCCTCGTCACGTATAAACACGGTAATACGGAGAACCATACGGTGCTCGCAGCCCTAATGACGCGCCACTTTGGTGCTCATGAGGACAAGTTTCGCGAGCTCCTAGGTGGTCCTGTGTCCCAGATAGCCGTTGTCCCATCCACGCGTGGTCGCCTGTTCGCGGCCCATCCACTCGCTCGTGCGGTTGCCCGATCCGTACCCCTCAGCGAGCGTCTTGCCGACGTACTCGCACACGTGGAGGGTGCGACGATAGCACGCCAGGAGTACAAGCCTTCAGTCTTCAACGTTGACTCTCGGGCAGTGCGGGGGGAGCGGATTGCATTAATTGAGGATTTGTGGGTAAGCGGCTCGAAGGCAGTGAGTGCTGCCGGGGCTTTGCTTGATGCAGGTGCGGAGTCGGTCCTTATTCTGCCGGTCGCGCGAGAGATCCGTCCATCGTCGCCATTCTGTGGAGAGGATCACCCTTATCTCGAGGCAATGCGCACTCCCTATGTGGTCGAAGCATGGCCCCGCTGAGCTGAACTAGGAACCTTAGCGTCTCGTTTTGTTGTCGGTCTTGGATCTCGCAAATCAGGTCCTGTCAGGCGCCCACGTTCTTCCCTAGCGGTGCAGCCCTACAGCTCTATCTGATTCTACCTCCAAACACGTTGGTCTTCAGAACGGTGTAAGACGATGAGCAGCATTGCTCAGGTACAAGCTAACGTGAGGAAGTTCGAGGCTGATCTCGATGAGCACCTAGCATCTCTACCGGCCCTTACCTGGAATGGTCCTGCTTCACTTACCATGATGGGTAACATCGTAGAACTCGCCTATAAGGAACGCCTAGGGGCAGGCAGTGGTCGGTTGATACCGTTAGAGACCGATTTGAAGCATCGGGAATCCGGGCAGATCGCGCAGACCTCTCTCGGAAAGTTGCTGCAACGTCGGACTCCTGATGCCTTCATCGGTGCCTGATAAGGGTGAGGTCGATAGTTCAAATCTATCTAAACTCGCTCTCTCGACTTCACCCCTGCTTGGCCCTGCAACCAGCCGGCATCGTCCTTCGGAATGAAAGAAGTAGGTTGTCGCGTGCTGCTGTTGGCTGTTGATGTCGGTCGCCACCCACTCTATGCGATCCCAGGATCCACATCTGCAGGTCTCGAGGTCCAAACACAGCCGCTCGCTCATGTTCTCACGTGCGTGGGAGCCGAGAGGAAGGCCCGTTCGATATCTCCCTCGACGTGGGATCCACCCTAAGGCACAGTGCGGAAAAGCAGTGCCGCACCGGTCGGCGCTCACGAGCGTCGATAGGTGCGGCACGAGATCAAGGCCTTACGAATCCGCTACTTAGCGCTGGCCAGCGCAATGCCCGCTGCTCCGGAGGCAAGCGCTCTATCCAACTGAGCTACGGACCCGTAACGACTTACGCCCTGCGGTGAGGTCACTGTGTGCGGGAACAACGTGCCGGAGCGGTGTCCCGGAGCCCCAATTTTAATACCCCGGTCTCTTGAGGGTAGTCCCCACGTCCGTCCGCGTTGACCCCCTCGATCAGAACGATACCTGCCAACTCAGCGTCGCCCCCGCGGGCGTAACCAGGAAGCCGGGTGGGCGCAGGTTGAAAATCCGCCAGCGACCGGCGACCAACTTCGCGGTGGTGACCCCGAGGACGGCACTCATCGCGGTGTCAGTGAGCCAGTGGCGGTCGTCGTTGATCCGGGACCAGGCGGCGCCGGTGGCGAAGGTGTAGAGCAGGACGTCGGCCACCGGACTGTCGATGTCATCGGCCAGCGAGGTGGCCACGGCGAATGCCGTGGTGGCGTGACCGGACGGCATGGCGTGCCGAGCCTGAAGGCCGGTGGAATCGCTGAGCGAGGTGAACGGGTGAAACTGGAATGCTCCGACACGCCGTTCGGGCGGGACCGCCCGACCACGCGCTTGAGCCCTTCGCTCGCCAGGCCCGCGAGGAGCACCGAGGTGACCAGCCGCCCACCGGCACGCTGGATGTCCGGATCCTGCGCCACCAGCCCTACCCCCAGGACGCCGAGACTGACGCCGGCATAGTAGGCCCGGTTCTCCCTGCTGTCGAAACACGTCGGCCAAGTGTCCAAGGTCCCTGAACGACGACGTTGAGCCAGCCGGGAAAAGGACGACGCCAAAGTGGACAGACACTCGGCGGTGCCGTCGTCACTGCCATCATCCACATATATCACGGCGTACTCGATGTAGTCGTCGAGAGCGGCCTGGATCTCCTCCATGAGCGGGCCCACGTTGTCGCTCTCGTTGTGGACCGGAACGACCACCGACACCAGCACCTCCACCTCCATGGTGGGACGTGCCCTGGGTAATTCCGGACGGTGACAGCACGATTACAGCCTGGACGCAGTCAGAGCGACCTCGATCTTGGCTGAGGATCCGTTTGCCGATGCTCCAGTGGCGGTTGTCCGCCGCGCCTTGCAGGCGAGCTCAGTCAACCAGGCTGCCGATAAGCGCGCCCAGTCCCCCCCGAGGCCGGCCCCGATCATGAGGTGTGGGACGCGGGAGTTGGAGCAGCGGTTGTCCACCGCCTCGCAGATGGTGTTGTAGAAGGCGTAGCCAGTGACGAGGCCGGCGCCGATGGCGAGACCGACGAGCGTGTGGTTACCGCGCTGGCGGGCCATTCGTACGTCGAGCAGGAGCCCGGAACGGACTGGCCGCACGAGCGGCGCTGGCGGGATCGTCGCCGCCCACGGTGCCGGGAGGGGCGGGAAGGCGGCCGGGATGTACGGGGAAGTCTGCCCAGCCAGGGGAACCGGAAGGAGCACTCCCGAGGCGGCGAGTCCGAGGGCGACTAGCAGGCGGCGGAGCATAAAGAGTCCGAGGTAGGAGACGGCTCGAGGATAGCCGTTCCCCGTTCCCTATCCGTGACCCGACGATTTCCCCGCACATTGGTTCGCGGACCAGTTTCAGACTAAGGCCCCTCCCGCTTCGCCACGATGGTCGAACCTTCCTGCTCCAGCAGCAACGCAGTGATCCGGCGGCGCTTGTCCGCCGTGAAGGAGACCGTTGCATTGAGAGCCGGCATGGCGAAAGAGTCCGGCGCGACCGGGGCGAGCGCGGCGGGGCGCCCCCGGCCGTGCGACAACAACAGAGTGCCGGCTTCCTCTCTCACGAGAAAGCGGAGCCCGGCCGCCGACGCGTACCGGCCCAGGTACCTCCTGAGAACCGAGGCCGGAAGCGCCCTGGAGGGTGGACGCTCCTCCACATATCCCGGCCACTCGTACTCACGGGCGATGGCCCGCATGATCTCCGAGAGCATGTCGGCTCCCTCGTTGGAGTTCATCATCACGACGGCTCCATAGCCGCCCTTCCGGTACACGGTCATCCTGGCAACAAAGCCCTCGTTCCATCCGCTATGATGAAACCTGGTTGAATCTCCCTCGCCCTCGAGAAAGAACCCCAGTCCGATCTGGCCCTGAAGCGCCGGCTGCGGAGTCAGCATCTCCTGGGCGATCTCCGGGGACAGCAAGCGGCTGGTATCTCCTGTCAGGGCCCGCTGCATCTCTATCCCGGCGCGTGCCAGGTCGGAGGCTGTGGTCCACAGCCCGGCCGCGGCCATTTCCGGGTAGACGTGCCACTTCCCCTCCACCGGGCGTGCCTTCCACGGGTGAGCCGTTGCCGCGTATCGAGCCAGGGAGTCGGGAAGCGGCTGCTGGTACGTGCTGTTGGCCATCCCCACCGGCTGAAGGACGACGTCGCGCATGATCTCTGGAAAAGGGCGGCCTAAGACGTCGACGACGAGTTGCTGCGCCACGGCGGTGCCGCCGCCCGAGTATCGCAGTTGGGTGCCGGGAAGAAGATTCACCCGGACCGGAGGGGTGTTGGCGGGCCCCTCGCCGTCGAGCGCCTGAAGGAGGGTGGGAAGCGTCTCCGAGCGCAGATAACCCGGAAACCCGTGCACCGTCATTCCCGCAGAGTGGCTGAGGAGCTGTCGCAGGGTGACGAGAGGCTGCCAGCCCTCGCTGGGAGGCACCTTCCACGACTGGAGATAGGTGTTGACGTCCTGGGCGAGGTCGAGCCGTCTTTCCTGGGCGAGGCGCATCACGGCCATCGCGAAAATGGGCTTGCTGATCGAGGCGGCCTGAAACAGGGTGCGGTCGGTGACCGAGTCCCCGGCCCCGGCCTCCCGTACGCCGAAGCCGCGGGCCCATTCGAGTCGGGACCGGTTGATCACCGCGATGCTGACGCCCGGAGTGTGGTAGTACCGCATCCGCTGCATCAGGGTCGCGGTCGAATACCTACCGGTGAGTGGGGTCTCCACCAGCAGAGCTCGAACGACTCGATCTATCCGCCGCTGGATGGTGGAGTCGGTGGGAGCTTGGGCCTGCGCGCCCGGCGCCGAGGCCGTTACGCCAAGGAGTGCTAGAAGCACCGGGTTGAGGGAACTCAGCGGTCGCATATGGGTGTCTGCCTGCGATGACCCACTCTCCAGTGCCTTCTATTTCCTCCCAGCCTCCGATACCGTGTCTCCAAGAATTCATCCGGCTTCCAGCAGCCGTTTCCCGATGTGGCGTCGAACTCGGCCGGCGGCTTGGCCGCCACCACCTGCGGTAGTGTCTCCCGGTTCGGTACCTCAGCCCGGAATGTTGGGATTGTTGTCCCGCTCCACCGCCGGAAGCGGGAAGCACACCTGGGTCCCGAACTCGCCTCCCACATAGAATGGCGTTCCGGGCGCGGGATAGAGCGGAAGGCCGTAGCGGATGATGTCGCCCAAACGCTGGCCCTCCAGAAACAGCTCGCGCCGCCGCTCCTCGATCACCTGACTCATCACCTCCTCGGGCGTGCCCCCGGCGTACGGTGGGAGCCCGGCGTTGGCATGCAGCGTGTTGATGATGCCGACGGCCCCGGCCACGTCGCCGGCGGCCACGGCCGCCTCTGCCAGGATGAGCTGGGCCTCCTCCCACCGGGCCACCGGGATCGGCGAATCGAACCCGGAGTACTTGGCCGGCAGGAACGCTGGGGTGACCCGGTCGGCCCCGAGAGTCCCCGCGTCAATCACGGTGACGCGGGGATCGGGCACGCCCTCGAAGGTGAGGTCGCGGAAAGGCACATCTACAGTCCCTGAGAGGAATAGCGAGACGAAGGTGAAGACGCGGTTCTCCCGTCTGGTTCTCGTGCCGGAGTAGGTGGCCTCCACCAGGAAGCCCTGAGGAATGAGGGCGGCATCCTCGGCAGCGCCCGGCCGGTTCCCCAGCCCCAGCCGGGCCCGGGCCCGGCCGAGGAGCGCCAGGTTGAGGGTCTGCTCGTCGCCGGCCGTCGTGGCCGCGTCGATGGCCCTGGTGAACCGGTTCTCCGCCTCGGTCAGGAGCTGAGCAGGCGTGAGCTCAGGGCCGACATCGAGCGCGGCGGAGCACATCCCCTCTCCCAGGAGTACCAGGCTGTAACCCGCATACGCGGCGGCGGTGGCGATCAGGGCCGTACGATCGGGGACCTGTTCCTCGGTCGCGACGTCGAGGAGTCGTAGGGCGTTGTCTGCACTAAAGCGGGCAGTGGACAGCACGGTATAGACCGTGGGAGTGCCGCTGTCGCAGGTAAGCGTGGAGTAGATATCGTTGGTCGGGAGGATCGCGCGCCGGTCGTAATCAAACAGGACCTGCGCCAGGTTGGAGTTGGCCAGCTCGTCCCCCACCAGACCGGCCGCGACGACATAGCTCGCCAGGGCGCACTCGAAGTCCCCGATCGCGCTCTGCACCAGCAGGGGCGCGTTCTCGGGCCGTTCCAGGCTGTCCGCGGGGATCCGACTCGGCGCCTCCTGGTCGAGCGACGTGAGATCGTCGCAGGCGGCAAGCGTCAGACAGAGCACGGTTCCCAGCACCGCGCTCCTGACCAGGTGAGCCAGACGGTGCTCGGCCCGGGGAAAAGAGCTGCGCCTCATGAGTCGGTCCTCTCGTTGTGTCCGGCCGTCGCGCGGCTAGAAGTTGAGGCTGAAGGTCGTCACGAACTGGGCCAGCGTGGGGGTGACCGCCTGATCGAGGAATTGCAGCTCCCCCCCCTCGCCCTGGGCGCTTCTGCTCTCCGGGTCGAGGCCCCCGTAGCTGGTCCAGGTATGCAGGTTGCGGCCGCTCACCGTGATCGTGGCCCCGGTCGCGCCGACCAAGCCGGCCCAGCGCTCCGGCAGCGTGTAGCTGGCGGAGATCTCCCGGAGCTTGAAGAAGCCGGCATCGTCGACGAATGAGTTGATGGTCTGGAGATCGGCGCCGAAGGCCATGTCGGCCAGCAGCCTCGGATCCACGCCCTCGGGACTCGCGTTTTCCAGGCAGTTGCCGATGAACACGCAGCGATTCAAGCGGTCGGTGTCGAGCCGGCGATGGCCCCGCTTGAAGTCCACCAGGCCGTAGAGCCGGAAGTTCCTGAACAGGGTCACCGTGCTGGTGAACGCGCCGGTGACCTTGGGGATCGGAGTCCCTGCGAAGACCAGGGGAGCCTCGTCGCAGGAGACCGCTGCGGCTCCCGGACCGCCGTCACAGAGCGCGCTGGTGACTGCGCCGGTGGCGGGGTCCACCTCGGCGCTGACGACGCGCTTGATGAAGAAGGAGGCGATCGGGTAGCCCGGGACGTTGCGCTGCGGGGTGAAACCGGTGGCGATGCCTGAACTCCCGCCGAGATCCTTGATGTAGTTGGAGGCGGTCGCGACGCCCGCGCCGAGGTCCCACGCGAAGTTCGGCGTGGTGATCACCTGCGCGTTCACCTGGAGCTCGACGCCCTTGTTGCTCACCGCCCCGATGTTCACGAACTGCTCGCCGGGAAATCCCCCGGAGGGCGGGGTACCGCGGAGCAGGATGGCATCCTCGGTCTGCTTGGAGAACACGGTAAAATCGATGCCGATCCGGTCGAACAGCCCGGCCTCGAAGCCCACCTCGATCTCCTCGCCGCGCTCGGGCTTGAGGTCGGGGTTGCCCACGAACTGCGGGGTGACCGTCGGCAGGTCGTTCGGCCCGGTGCTCGGCGCGTAGGTCCGGAGCGCGGCGAAGCTCTGCGGCTGCTGGCCCGACGCCCCGTACGCCGCACGCAGCTTGAGCGCGCTGACGAAGCCGAGCCGCCAGAAAGGCTCCTCACTCACCACCCAGGTACCGCTCACTTTGGGGTAGGTCGCCAGGTCGAAGTTGTCGCCGAAAGCGCTGTTGTTGTCCACCCGGACCGCGCCGGTGAGAAAGACCCGGTCGTTGAGGCCGAACTGCTGCTGGCCGAACAGACCGATAGTCTTGTTGGTGACGAAGTCCTGGCTGCCGAAGGTGCGCGCAGTGGCGATCCCGGTGCTGAGCCCGGGCGCCGGAAACTCGCTGCCCTGCACCCCCAGGGTGTCGATCCGCCGCTGATAATACTGCCCGCCCACCGAGGTGGCGGAGCTGATCCTGGGGGAAAGCCTGACGTTGGCCGTCGCGCTGTAGTCCCCCGTGTAGAATGCGATGTCTCGCCGGTTCACGAACACGCCCCCGCGCGCGGTGGCCGGATCAAAGAACTGGGCTACCTCCGGCGGCGCGAACCTGCTGAGCGCCTGGTTGTCCTCGGCGGTCTGGTCCAGACCCAGAATCAGCCGGTGGCTGAGCCAGGCGAGCGGACGGTGGTTCACCGTCAGGCTGCCGGTGAAGCGGGAGACGTCCTGGGTGTTGTCGAACACGCCGGAGTAATACGCCTCCGGAGGCGCTACCAGGAACCCGCGGGTCGGCGTGTCGCGCAGAAACGGGAAGCCGTAGAGCGTGTTGAAGAACACCCCGTTCGAGTAGTCCATCCCGAGATGCGTCTCTCCCCTCACATAGTTGAGGCTGGTGCCGATGTCGAGCTCGTCGTTGATGGGAAAAGAGAGGTTGGCGTGCCCGGCGAATCGCCGCAGACTGTTGGTCGGCTCGATCCCGTTTTCGTCGTCGTAGGTGCCCGAGAGATAGTACTGGACCGCCTCCGAACCGCCGCTCGCCGACACGTTGTAGCTCTGGCTGTACCCGTTGGTCCAGATTGGCGTACCCCGATCGTTCTCCTCCTGGACGAGGTTCTGGGACAGGATCCCGCCCGCACCGTCGAACCCATAGTTGGTGGGGATTCGGCCTTCCGGGTCCTGGAACCAATTGGTACCCTGCTTGACGTTGATCCCGATCTGCGGCTTGCCGACCCGGCCCTTTTTGGTGATGACCTGGATGACGCCGTTCGACGCCTCGGTACCGTAAATCGTCGCGGCCGCGGGGCCCTTGATGATCTCGATGCTGGCGATATCCTCGGGTGCGATGTCGTTGAGCCGGGAGATCACTGAGCCGCCCGCGGCGCCGGTGGGTCCGGTCTCGACGTCGTTGGTGACGCGAATCCCGTCGATGTAGAGCAGCGGCTCGCTATTCAGCGAAAGCGAGCCGAGGCCGCGAACCGTAATGGTGGGACCGGCGCCCGCTCTGCCCGAGTTGGGGACGATGGTCACGCCCGGCGCCCGTCCGTTGATGAGCCGGGTAAGGTCGCCGGCGCCGGAAAGCTCCAGCGCCGCGGGAGCATCGATCGTGGCGATGGAGTTGCCTACCGCCCTCCGCTCGGTTCCTTGTGGCTGTCCGGTCACCACGATCTCGTCGAGCTGGACCGACGCCTCGCGCAGCACGATGCTGAGGTCGGTCGCTCCGATTCGAACGACCCGCGAAGCCGGCTGGTAGCCTACCCGCGCAACTCGCAGGGTGACCTCGGTTCCCGAGACGTTCTGGAAGCGGAAGCGGCCGTTCGACCCGGTGGTCTGGAGGAGTGGGGTGCCCTCGATCGTCACCCTCGCCCCCTCGAGCGGAATGGCCCCGCCGGTGCCGAGGACCACGCCGGCGACGGTGGAATCCTGGGCGAGGGCCGAGGCTGGCCGGTAGAGGACGGCGGCGGCCACCAGCAGGGTGATCGCCGCGACCCGAAATGCGGGGTCTGTCCGCTGCGCTCCAGCGCGGGTCGGCGGCGGGATTTGGGTGGGCGGGGTGGGCATGCCCTGGCTCCCGGGGTTGGTGTGAGACTGCTATCTGCTGTGCGGTGTCACTGGCGTCAGGCTCGGCCGCGTAGCCCGGCATCACCATCGACGAACAAACTGTATACACTTTCAGATACAACATTGGATGCCGAGCCTGGAATGCGCAAGAGGCGAACTGACCATCGCTCGGCGCCGCCGCCGCGACAGCCCGTCGATGAGCCACCTTTGTTGCTGACTGGAACAGGAGCCGGTGGAGAAGGGCTGGAAGGTCGCCTAGTGCCGATCAGGGGCGACGGTCTGAATCTCCACGCGTGATGCATACCGGGGAGTTCGCCGCCAGATCCGATGGGTCTGCGCCTGGTAGTCGCCGGTTTTGGCTCGAAAGATGTTCGGCACCCAGGTCTGCGGATTGCGGTCGATCAGGGGAAACCAGGTGCTCTGCACCTGAACCATGATTTTGTGACCAGTCTTGAATCGGTAGCTCTGCGTATGCAGGTCGATCGTGAACGGAGTGATCGCGTCTGCGACCAACGGCACCGGCTGCTCGAAGGATCGGTGAAACCGGCCCCGAAAGACGTCGTTGGCGACCATCAGTTGGTAGCCGCCGAGCTTGAAGTCGGCGGGGTAGTCCTCGGGGTAGACGTCGATCAGCTTCACCACCCAGTCGGCGTCCTGCCCCGTAGTGCTGGCGAAGAGCTTCGCGGTCACCTGGCCGGCCAGGACGACGTCCTCGGTGAGCGGCCCGGTTTCCCAGCTCAGCACGTCGGGGCGCCCCTGCGCGAAGCGCTGGTCCTCGAGGAGCCAGGTGGACCACCCGGAGCCCTTGGCGTAATAGGTCGGCTCGATCGGCCGCTGCCGGTAGGGTACCGGATGCGCCGGATCGCTTACATAGCTGTCATGGGCAGATCCCTCGGCCGATGAGGGCGGCGTGAACGCCAGCCTCCCGTTCGGGTGGAAGTAGAGGGCCCTGGTCTCCGCTTTGGACGGAGGCCAAGCGTCGAAAGTGCGCCACCTGTTGCTGCCGGCCTCGAAGACGGTCGCCTCGTGCTGGACCAGCTCGCCCTCGTCCTTGAGATAGAATGCGAAGAACGGCGCCTCGATCCGGGTCCGGTAGTACTCACCAGTGGCCGAGCCGAAAGCGATTTTCCCGAGCTGCTGACCGGTGCCGGAGCGCCACCCGCCGTGCCGCCAAGGGCCCACCACGAGAACGTTCCGGTTCTTGGTATCGTGCTTCTCGAGTTCCCGGTAGATCGTCAGCGGGCCGTAGAAGTCTTCCTGATCCCACCATCCCGCGACGTTCAGCGTCGGCACGGTCACCCGGGTCAAATACGGGCGCATCGCCTGCCGCCGCCAGAAGGAGTCGTAGTTCGGGTGGGCGACGAAATCGGTCCAGCTGGGGAGTACCTTATCCTTGAGCACCTTCGCCTGGATGTTCGAAAGCGGACCGACGTTCAGGTACCACTCGAAGGTATCGTAGCGGCTGAACTCGAAGTCCGAGTTCTCCCGCGTGGCCTCGGTCAGCCAGGCATACTCGAAGGCGTAGCTCAGCCGAAAAGCCCCGTTGTGGTGAAAGTCATCGCCCAGGAACATGTCCGCGGGAGAGGCCTGTGGGCTCACCGCCCTGAGCGCAGGGTGGCCCCCCAGCATTCCCATCGCCGCCGTCCAACCGTCGTAGCTCACCCCCAACATTCCGACCCTTCCGTTGTTCCCGGAGATGTTCGCCAGCATCCAGTCGATCGAATCGTCGGTATCGGTGATCTCGTCGATCTCGCCCGCCGGAGCATGCGCCGGCTTGGGCGGCCGCTGCATGACGAACGTTCCTTGGCTCCGATAGCGACCCCTGATGTCCTGAAACACGAAGACGTAGCCGTCCTGGGCGAGCTTCTGGTACGAGGTGGTGAGCTTATCCCGGGAGCCGCCTACTCCGTACGGGGTGCGGGAGAACAGGAACGGCAGGGGCCCGGCGGCATCCTTCGGCCGGAAGATCTGGACGTGAAGCCGCACCCCGTCAC
>JACCQZ010000073.1 GCA_013813875.1 Gemmatimonadales bacterium
GTGGTGTTGCCGTAGCGGCCGATGACGGAGGCCATTCGCTCGTGCGGCAGACCCAGGCGGTCGGCGGTGGCGTCGAGGATGCGCTGGTTGGCCTGGTGGGGGACGACCATCGCGATGTCGGAGGGGGAGAGCTGGTGGCGCTGGAGGAGAAGCTCGATGCTTTCGGCCATCTTGGAGACCGCGAACTTGAAGACGACCTTGCCGTTCTGTTTGAGGTAGTGCTCCCGTGCCGCTACCGTCTCGGCGGTGGCCGGGTGGAGACTGCCTCCGGCAGGCATGTGCAGGTCGTTCCGCCCGCTGCCATCCACCCGGTGATAGAAATCCAGAACGCCGTACCCCGGCTCCGCCCGCTCCAGCAGGACCGCGCCGGCGCCGTCGCCGAAGAGCACGGCGGTGGTCCGGTCGGTCGGATCTATGATCGCGCTCATGGTGTCCGCCCCCACCACCATCACCCGGCGGTGGACGCCGGACGCCACGATCTGCGCCCCGGTGGTGAGCGCGAAGAGGAATCCGGAGCAGGCGGCGGAAAGGTCGAAGCCCCAGGTGTTCTCCAGGCCGAGACGATCCTGGATCAGGCAGGCGGTGGCCGGAAAGAGCATGTCGGGAGTCACCGTGGCCACGATGATCGCGTCCACGTCGCGGGAGCTCAGGCCCTTATGCTCCATCAGCCGGCGTGCCGCTTCGGCGCCCATCACCGAGCTGGTCTCACCGGGAGCGGCTCGCCGGCGCTCGCGTATGCCGGTGCGGGAGGCGATCCACTCGTCGGAGGTATCGAGGATGCCGGCGAGCTCGTTGTTGCTGACTACGCGGTCGGGGACGTAGGTCGCAACCGCGGTGATCGCGGCGCGAGCTGGTCCCTGCTGGGGGTCGGCGGGCATGCCCGAATCTAACATGGACCCTCGCGGCAGCCGCCCGGCCCGCCCGGGGGCGTCGTTATATTTGCTGCCATGCCGACGCTCAGCCGCCGCCAGACGCCAACCGCCCTGATCGGCGAGGTGCCCGTGGGATCGGGGCACCCGATCGTGGTGCAGTCAATGACCAACACCGACACGGCGGACGTCCCCGGCACCATCGGGCAGGTGGCGGCGCTGGCTCGCGCGGGGAGCGAGCTGGTCCGGGTGACGGTCAACAACGACGAGGCCGCGGCCGCCGTTCCCCGGATCGTCGAGGGGCTGGAGCAGCTCGGCGTGGTCGTTCCCGTCATCGGCGACTTCCACTACAACGGACACCTCCTCCTCACCCGATATCCTGCCTGCGCCCGCGCGCTCGCCAAGTACCGCATCAACCCCGGCAACGTCGGCGGTAAGCGGCACGACGAGCACTTCCGCGCCATCATTGACGTGGCGCTCGCCAACGACAAGCCGGTGCGGATCGGGGTCAACTGGGGCTCCCTGGACCAGGCGCTGCTGACCGAAATGATGGACTCGAATGCCCGGCTCCTCGCGCCGAGGGACGCCCGCGAGGTCACCATGGAAGCGATGGTGGAGAGCGCGCTGCGATCCGCGGCGTTGGCGGAGCGGACGGGCATGCGGCACGACCGCATCGTGCTGAGCGCCAAGGTGTCGGGGGTGCAGGATCTGGTGGACGTCTACCGGATGCTGGCCGCGCGCTGCGACTATCCTCTCCACCTGGGGCTCACCGAAGCCGGGCTCGGCGCCAAGGGGATCATCGCCAGCACGGCGGGGCTCAGCATTCTGCTGCAGGAGGGCATCGGCGACACCATAAGGGTCTCCCTCACTCCGGCGCCCGGCGGCGATCGCAGCGAGGAGGTGCGCGTGGCCCAGCAGGTGCTGCAGTCACTCGGGCTGAGGAGCTTCACGCCACAGGTGACCAGTTGTCCGGGCTGTGGGCGCACCACTAGCACCTTCTTCCAACAGATGGCGCAGGAGATCCAGGATTACCTGCAGGAGAGGATGCCGCTGTGGCGTAGCGAGCGGCCGGGTGTCGAGGCGTTGAAGGTGGCGGTGATGGGATGCGTGGTCAACGGACCCGGAGAATCGAAGCACGCGAACATCGGGATCTCGCTTCCGGGCACGTTTGAGGAGCCGGTAGCCCCGGTCTACGTGGACGGGAGACTCATCGTAACGCTCAAGGGAGAGAACATCGTCGCCGAGTTCCTCGAGATCCTGGAGGACTACGTCGCCTCGCGCTACGGCGCCGCTCTGGTGGTCCGCACCTAGCACGCGGTCCGGTTATACTCTAAGCACGCATCATTGTCGCATCTGCTCGGACTCGACGGGACCGCTCCACCACCAATCTTTCCCCGGTGTTCGGGTCGGCCCTCCTGAACGTCTCCAAGTCAACGCGGCACCCGGCCCCAGCGCGGGTCGCCGCCCGATGAGCAACTCTCAGCTCCGAGGCTCGCCGTCCATGTTCCTTCGCGCGCTCTCCTTGGCCGCCGCGCTCGTGTTCGCCGGCGGGACCTCTCTTCCAGCCCAGTCCGCCGGAGGGCAGCCCACGGCGGTCCTGCTCACCGGTCCCGAGGTGGGCCGCAAGGCGCCGGACTTTACCCTTCCCTGGGCCAACAAAGATGGAGTCGGCCCCGCGGAGTCTCCCTATCAGCTCTGGCGGGACCGGGGGAAGACCGTGGTGGTGGCGTTCTATGCGCGGGACTTCACCAAGAGCTGCACGGCGGAGATGCGGACTTTCACCGAGCAGTACGACAGTCTCTTCGGCCCCGATGTGGTGGTGGTGGCGATCAGCACCGATTCGCTGCGCACCCATGGCCGGTTCGCTGAGAGCCTGGGGCTGCCCTTCCGACTGCTGAGCGATCCCGAGCAGCGCGTGGCCAGGAGGTACGGCAGCTACGACAACAGCGGGTTCTCCCGCCGGACGGTGTACGTGGTGGGCCCCGACGGCATGGTCAAGTACCGAAATCTTCGCTTCAACTCTCTCGACCCGAAGCACTATGCCGAGCTCGGCTCCGCGGTGCAGACGGCGCGGGGCGGCTGACATCTTGCTCCTTCGCGCCGTAGCCCTCGGGGTCGCCGCCACGCTCGGCATCGGGGTGCCGTGCCTGCAAGGCCAGAGCGAAGACGACTCGGAGGGAAGGAGCTGGCGGCTCAAGGGGCTGCGCACCGGATTCTGCGTACAGCTTCTGGTGGATCCATCGAGCGTCGCCTCGGAGCTTCCCCGCGAGTATCGCCCCCTCCCCGCGAGCAGGTCACCCGATCTGCACCCCGCGCTCCAAAATGTGATCAAGAGTCAGCCGGAGTTCGGCTCCTGGAGTCCCTCGCGTCTCTGCCTCTACTACTTCGATACCGTGCAGGTCTCTTCGACGGTGTTGCGGAACAAGAACCCGAGCAAGAAGCCTCTGCTCGGGCTCTGGACCGTGAAAGTGGCGGAAGCGGCTTCGGGCAAGCCCCGCGAGCTGCTCCTGGACATGCTGGGCAACAGCGGCCGCCTGGAGCGGTTCGGTAAGAGGGCAGGGGTATACGTCCATGAAGTCGAGAGCAGTTTCGGCAAGGTGCCGGTGGTGGACCGCGACGGGATCCCGAGCAGCGACGATCAGTATCGGCTCAAGTTCCGCGGAACGGAGATCATCTGGGATGGCCGCCTCACCGCCGACAGCAGCCGAGTGCAAGGGGTTCTCTCCAGCGAGTGGGTGACGCAGGGGGCGCAGGCAGGGTGGGTGAGCGGCCATCTGCGGCTGTCACCGGGCTGGCGGCACCAGATGGTGGGGTCCTTGCGGGTCGAGGGAAAGAACGACTTTGCCCGCGTGCTCAAAGCCTCTCCCATAAAGTTTGTGGGTCCGCTGCTGCAGCAGGGGAATGGGGAGCTGAGCTTCCGGCCGCAGTGACGCCGGGGCGTGATGCCGGGGCGTGATGCCGGGGCGTGATGCCGGGGCCATGCCGGGTTGTGGTTCTCCGGCTCAGCGTGACAAATGGGGGCGGCTCCCACCACCGCGCTCAGGGTGCTTGGGTGTCGAGGCCCTAATCGTAGATCCTGCCGCATTCCGTCCCTCCTCCTTGAAGCTCTCCCGCTCACAGGCGAAATCAGCATGTCGAAGATGTTCATAATTCATGTTTCTGCATAAATACTTTGTGGGTGATGACACTGTCGCCTTGCTTGGTGATCTTGTATGTAGTCTGCTGTAAACTACTGTAACGTAATATCATACACACTTCATCTAAAGTCGCTTGCGAAGGTGTACCTCACCCTTTCCATGCTCCGATAATGCCAAAGTAGATATACACTTAACCCGGTTTTCCACACGTGGATATCGCTCTTTCATGACCCTTCCCCCGCCCACCAGCGGCTTCCTCCGCGCCAGACGAGTGATGAGCTTAGCCCCCGGCGTCCAGGGCGACTCGGTCTGGTGGGAGGCAGGCCGCATCCGCGGTGTCGGCCCCGCGCGGCTGCTGGAGCGCGAGGTGCCGGCCGCGGTTCCTCGCTTCGATTTTCCCGGGGCCCTGGTGACCCCCGGCTTCGTTGATGGCCACACCCACTTCGCCATGTGGGCTCTCGCCCGTCGGCGGGTGCAGCTCGCCGGGGCCTCGACCCGCCGGGAGGTGGTCGCCCGGGTGGCGGCCGCCCCTCCGGTGCAGGGCTGGGTCCTCGGCCAGGGCTGGGACGCCAACGGCTGGAAGGTGCCTCCCGACCGCGCGGCGTTGGACGCGGTACACTCCGCGCCGGTTTACCTCGACTCCCTCGATGTCCATTCGGCCTGGGTCAACAGCGCCGCTCTCGCCATTGCCGGTATCACCCGAGACACGCCTGACCCGTTCGGCGGCCGCATCGTGCGGGATGCAGCCGGCGAGCCCACCGGGCTGCTCCTCGAGCGCGCCGTAGAGCTGGTGGCGCGGCACCTCCCGGCACCGCCGGCTGACGTGCTCGATGCCGCGCTGAAGGAGGCGCAGGCGGAGGCCCACAGCTCAGGGGTAACCGGGATCCACGACGTCGAGGATGACACCGCGCTGGCCGCCTTTCGCCGGCTCGAGGGCGGAGGGCAACTGCGCCTTCGCGTGCTCTTCCATCCGCCGGTGACCTCGCTCCCGGCCATGGTGGCGGCGGGCATCCGCAGCGGCGCCGGTTCGGAGTGGCTCACCATCGGCGGGGTGAAGCTGTTCCTCGACGGCAGCCTGGGAAGCCGCACCGCCTGGATGCTCGAGCCTTACGCCGGCAGCCGCGACCGAGGCATGCCGATCACCGCGGAGCAGGAGGCGGCCGATGCCATGCGCTCCGCCGCCGCGCACGGCATCGCCTTGACGGTCCACGCCATCGGTGATGCCGCGGTCAGGCGCGCGCTCGATCTCATGACCGATCTGCCCGCGGCGGCGGTGCCTCACCGGATCGAGCACTTCCAGTGCGTGCATCCGCTCGATCTGGACCGCGCCGCCCGGGCGGGCATCGTGGTATCCATGCAGCCCGCGCATCTGCTCACCGACATTCCGCTGGTGGACCGGCACTGGGGCGCACGCGGGAGCGGCGCCTACGCTTTCCGTACGCTGCTCCGCCGGGGCACTTCGGTGGTCTTCGGCAGCGATGTTCCGGTAGCCTCGCTCGATCCGCGAGAGGGCGTCTTCGCCGCGCTGGAGCGGAAAGGATTCAACGGCGCGCCCGCGGGAGGGTGGCGCCCGGAGGAGAAGCTGGAGTTCGAGGAAGTGGTGCGGGCTTACACTCGGGCCGCGGCGCTGGCGGAGGGAAGCGGCCTCAGGCGCGGTTCCCTTGCGGCCGGGTACGATGCGGACCTGGTGGCGTGGGCGGCGGATCCCGCCGTCGAGCGCGGCGACGGCGAAGCGTTTCGGGCGGCCCGGCCGGTCTGCACCGTAGTGGGCGGCGAGGTGGTGATGCGGCGGTGACTGCCCCGCATTAGACTCCCACCATGGCACGCACCCAGGTTCGCCGCACCAAGATCGTCGCCACGCTGGGGCCCGCATGGGAGGAGCCGGCGCAGATGACCGCGCTGCTCGACGCCGGCGTCAACGTGGTTCGCATCAACGCGTCGCACGGCACACCCGAGATCCGCGCCCGTTGGGTGGAGCGGCTGCGAACCGTCTTCCAGGGTCGGCGGGAGGGCGTGGCCATTCTGTTCGACCTCCAGGGCCCGCGCATCCGGGTGGGCACGCTGGCCGACCCGCTTCGGCTGGAGCCCGGACAACAGGTGATCTTCGCGCCCGAGCACGAGGCCGGCGCCGGTGAGATCCCGACCACCTACTACGGCCTCGCGGACGACGTTCACATCGGCTCCCGGATTCTGCTGGATGACGGGCTGCTCAACGTGGAAGTCACCGCGGTGCGCGAGCGGCGGGTCGAGGGGGTGGTGCACTACGGCGGGGAGCTCAAGTCGCACAAGGGGATGAACCTTCCCGGTGTCGAGGTCAGCGCCCCGGCGCTCACCGAAAAGGATCTGGAGGACGTGGAGCAGGCGGTAGCGCTGGGCCTGGACTACATCGCCCTTTCCTTTGTGCGCCGGCCCGAGGACATGGTGCAGTTGCGCGGCCTGGTTCCACGGGGCACCAAACTGATCGCCAAGATCGAGAAGGACACCGCCCTCAAGAACCTCTGCGGCATTCTCGACGCCTCGGACGCGATCATGGTGGCCCGCGGCGATCTGGGCGTGGAGCTGCCCTTCGAGGAAGTCCCGCTGATGCAGAAGCAGATCATCCGCGA
>JACCQZ010000075.1 GCA_013813875.1 Gemmatimonadales bacterium
CCTTATGAAGCGCTTGTTCAGTAGTGCGGTCTTGCTCGCAACCTCTTTCGGCCTGTGGTCCTGCGGTGGAGACCCGACCGAAAACCTTCGGGAAGCTCCGAATCAGATTCTGGCCGACCCGTCGGTCGTCATAATCGATCAAGGCGAATCCCAAACGGTGACCGTCACCGTCATAGGTGAGGCCGGCGATCCCTTCGCGACCAGCGTAGCCGTCGCCGCCGCAGGGTCCGGGATCACCGTGGTCGAGGATACCGCCTTCCTCGGCACCACGGTCGGCCAACCGATCGGCACCCAGCGCCAGTTCGTGGTGAGCGCCACCGATCCGGTCGGCACCAGCTTCACGCTGCAGGCCGAGGGCCTGAGCCTGGAAGTTCCCGTGATAGTGGTCCCGACGAGCGTCGCGGGCACGTTCTCCAACGCCGCGCCCGCGCTGGGCGAGGTGGTCACGCTCACCGCGCCACCGGGAATCACCTTCGGGCCGGAGGCGTCCATTACCTTCCCCGGAGCCCAGGGTGAGCCGGTGGTCACCGAGATCTCGGCCGACGGGACGGTGCTCAGCTTCCAGCCCGCACCGGGAACGGACACCACGGGGTTCGTGTCCGGCGTGGTGGTGCCGTATTCTCCTGATCTACCGATCGACACTATCGAGACCACTACGAAGATCACCACGCCGGCCATCCCCAACCTGCCGGCCACCTTCTCGAACGCCAATCCGGCGGTCAATGAGCCGGTGACGGTGACCGCGTCGGGCTTCACCTTCCTGGACGGCACTACCGTCATCTTCGAGGCAGACACGACAGTCGTGGGCGACATAACTGATACGGCGTATGTGGCTAGCCGCGCGGCAGACGGCACCTCGATCACCTTCACCGCTCCCCCTGGTGCCTCTGGCATCCCGACTTTCAACGGAGCGGCGCTGGACCTTCTTCCATCGATAGGGCTGACCCTGCTTGCCACTACGGCCGTTACGGTGGACAGCATGGTCCCGACTGTGGTCGGCACCGTGTCTCCGGCCACTGCGCCTGCGCTTACCGTACCGGCGGTTGGCTTCAGGTCGGCGCTGTTCGATGCGCCTGACTTCACGGCCACCATTGACCATTTCTACAGGCTCGATGTAACCGAGGCGGGAGACTATACGATTACCGTTGACTGGACCGTCGGTTCGGACATCGATCTGATTCTCTGCAATGACTTGGCATGCTCAGCGCCCGACTTTGCGGCAGCTACAGCAAATAAGCCCGAGTCAGCGACGTTCACGCGTGAACCGGGTACCTATTACGTCCTCGTCGAGGATTTCGGTGCAGACGCGGCGGGTGCCACCGTCTCGATCGTGGTAGAGCATAGTATTACCGAGGAGTAATCCGAGCAGTTCTGGAGGGATCTGAACTGCGACGGCTCCGCGGAAATTCCGCGGAGCCGTTTTGTCTTGCTCGTTTCAGCCGCGACTCGCTCAGCCTCGAGTTCCCTCGGCCAACAGGAGCGGTGGGTGCGCCGGCCCGAGGTGAGGTGGCGTAACGGATGTGCCGGCTAGCTATGGCAGCTCTCGGGCCTCCCCCGCCGCCACCGGCTCGTCGTCCCGAAACTGGCGCTCATAGAGTCTGGTGTACAGCCCACCGAGGCTCAGCAGCTCCGTATGGGTTCCTTCCTCCACGATTCGCCCGCGGTCAACCACCAGCAGACGGTCGGCCCGGCGCACGGTACTGAGCCGGTGGGCAATGATCAGCGTGGTGCGGCCCACCAAGAGCTTGGTCAGCGCGTCCTCGATCAGCCGCTCGCTCTCGGTGTCCAGGCTGCTCGTGGCTTCGTCCAGAACCAGGACGGCGGGATCCTTGAGGATCGCCCGCGCGATGGCCACCCGCTGCCGCTGGCCCCCGGACAGTTTGACTCCCCGCTCGCCCACCAGGGTGTCGTAGCGCAAAGGCAGGCGCTCGATGAACTCGTGGGCGTGCGCGGCACGCGCCGCCGCTTCGACCTCCTCCGGCGAAGCGCCCGGACGGGCGTACGCGATGTTCTCCCTGACGGTGCCGCTGAAGAGGGCCGGTTCCTGGGGCACCACTCCCACCGCCCCGCGGAGGTCCGCCAGCCGAAGCGAGCGCACGTCTACCCCGTCGAGCAGCACCCGGCCGCGATCAACGTCCCAGAACCGCGGCAGCAGGGACACCAGCGTGGTCTTGCCGCCGCCCGAGGGGCCCACCAGCGCGATGACCTCTCCGGGCTCACCCGCGAGATCAATGCCTTCGAGCGTCCAGGGAAGGGAATGATCGTGCTGATACCGGAAGTACACCCCTTCGAACGCCACCCGGCCACGGATCGGTACCGGCAACGACACTGGTGACTGAGGGTCCGCAATGGCCGGCCTCATCTCCAGAATTTCGAACACCCGCTCCGCCGCCCCAACCGCTTCCTGATAGGAGCTGAAGCTCGAGGCCAGGGCCCCGATGGAGGCGGCGATGGTGACGGTATAGAGAAGAAAAGACACCAGGGCTCCGGCCGTCAGTTGGCCGTCGAGCACCAGAAGCCCTCCCTGCCAGAGCACGATCACGATGCCGGCAAAGGTGGAGAAGGTGAGCATTCCGAAAAAGACGCCGCGCACTTTGGCGCGCTGCAGCGCCATCCGGACGCTGGCTTCCACCCGCTCACCGTAGCGGTTCTGCTCGGCGGGCTCCTGCACGAAGCTCTGCACCGTACGGATCTGGGAGAAGGCTTCCTCCGCCACGGCGCTCGCCTCGGCGACCCGATCCTGCACTCCGGTGGTCATCAGGCGCAGGCGGCGGCCGAAGTAGATGGCCGAGCCCACCACCACCGGGGCCACGCCGAGCGCGGTGAGGGTGAGGCGCGGCTGCAGCAGGGTGAGGAGCACGACGCCACCCACCAGCGCGAGGACCTGTCGGGAGAATTCGGAAACCTGGTGACTGAGGACACCCTGGAGGAGGCCGATGTCCACGGTCAGGCGGCTGGTCAGCTCGCCGGTCCGCCGGTCCGCGAAGAAGCCGGGCGGCATCTCCAGCAGGCGGGCAAAGAGATCGCGCCGCAGACCCGCCACCGCCTGCTCGCCGACGGCGCTGAGCAGATAGGCCTGGGCATAGTTGAGGACCGCCTGAACGCTGAAGAGCGCCACCAGCCCGAGCGCGATCCGGTCGAGCATCTCCCGGTCGCGATTGACGAAGGCGGCGTCGAGCAGATACCGCACCACCATCGGAAAGGCGAGGGCGAGGGCCGCGCTCGCCACCAGCGCGAGGGTCGCCAGCGCGAGCATCCCGCGGTAGGGCTTTACCCTCGGCCACAACCGGAGCAGCCGCCCGGGAGGAGGAAGCCGGCGCTTCGGTGCGGTGGCGTCAGCGGCCACGTGGGGCTCTGGCGAGCTCAGTGGTCGCGGTGGACGCCGACCGGCGTGGCCAACTCCCGATCGGCCCGGTCGAGGATGATGACCTGGTCGGAAGCGCGGCCGTGGCCGAAGGGCAGCGCGCGGTCCACTCCCATGGCCACGAAGAGCAGGGCGAGATACAGCAGAGAGTACCTGTACATCTGCCAGGCCACCGGCGTGACCGTACGCTCCCGCAGCAGCCGGATGCAGTACCACAGCAGACGCCCGCCGAGCAGCGCCGCGGCCACGCCGTAGAAGATGCCCAGTGCACCGAAGAAGGTGGGCAGGATGGTGAGCGGAAGCAGGATCAAGGTGTACACCAGCATCTCATACTTGGTCCGGGCCTCTCCCCGGACCACCGGCAGCATGGGGATGCCGGCGCGGGCGTAGTCGCCCTGCTTGATCAGGGCCAGCGCCCAGAAGTGCGGCGGGGTCCAGTAGAAGATGATCGCGAAGAGATAGATGGCGGCGAGGTCGAGCGTGCCGGTCATCGCCGCCCACCCCACCAGCGGCGGGAAGGCCCCCGCCGCGCCCCCGATCACGATGTTCTGGGGACTCGACCGCTTGAGCCACACCGTATAGACGAAGACGTAAAACAGGAGCCCGCCCAATGCGAGCCACGCGCTCAGACGGTTGACCTGAAACCAGAAGGTCCCAAAGGCCGCCAGCCCGAGCGCCACTCCGAAAGCCAATCCAAGCGCGGGCGCGATACGCCCGGCGGGGATGGGGCGGAACCGAGTCCGGCTCATCCTGGTGTCAATGTCTCGATCGAACCACATGTTGATGGCGTTGGCCCCACCGGCCATCAGATACCCGGCCAGCGCCACCCACAACACCTGGGAAATGGAGGGCATCCCGGCCGGCGTAATGAACATCGGGGCGATGGTGGTCACCAGCAGCAGCGAGATGATGCGGGGTTTGGTGAGGGTGACCAGGTCCCGAGCCACCGATGGGTGCCGGCCGACCTCGGGGGGCGACGGCGCGGGGCTCGGGTCGGCGGTGACTGCCGGGGTCCGCCGGGAGTAGAAAGTCAGCACCACCAACGCGGCCCAGACCAGAGTTCCAACCAGCAGATGAAGCGCGCGCAGCGACCCCGGGAGCAGCTGAAGTACCATCCCCGCCGCCACGCCGATCTGGGTCAGGGTGAGCACCAGGACGATTGCCGACCAGCGCCGGAGCCCCTGACTTTCCGCATCGCTCCGCCGCCTCAGCCAGGCGGCCAGCCCCGCCGCCAGCGTCAGAAAGCCAAAGGCGAGGGTTCGATGGGTCCAGTTGAGCCCCGCCAGTGGAGTAGCGGGAGGCAGGGCGCTGCCGTTGCACAGCGGAAAGCCGAGGCAGAGCAGGCCGGCGTCGAAGTTGGCCACCTGCGCGCCAAACAAGATGACCAGGAAGCCGAGCCCAGCCGTCGCGAGTACCAGTGGGTGCGCCGAGTGCCGGTTGACCGCAACCGGGCTCGCGACGGACGTCCGCAGCCCGAGCACGATCAGCACCGCCAGCAGCAGCATGGCGTTGGCCAGATGGGTGACGACCACCCAGGGCGGGAGCTCGAGCTTGACGGTGACGGCGCCGAGCAGCACCTGTGCCACCAGCACCGCGGCCGCGAGCGTAGTGGGACCCAGGAGGCGCAAATCCCGGCGGTGCCGGGTCCAGGCCACCGCCAAGGCCGCCGCGACCAGGAGGCTTACCGCGACCGCCAGCCAGCGGTGACTGCTCTCGATGAGCGTCGGGAGATCGAGCGGAGCGAACCATTCACCGTTGCAGCGAGGCCAGCTATCACCGCAGCCCATTCCTGACCCGGTGATCCGCACCACCCCACCCAGCACGATGAGGCCGAGCGCCGCCGCCGTGCCGCTCCAGGCGAGCCGGCGGAGCAGCCGTGTTCGATCCGGTTCAGTGATGTTCATTGCGAAAGTATGGGTCTCCGGCGGAGGAAAGAACAGGCGCGGCAGGTCCTTGTCAAGGATATATTTGGCTCATGCCGTCACCACCGGATGCCTGGGGCGAGCGACTCCCCCGGCACCTTGGGCTCTGGAGCGCGATCGCCGTGCTCGTGGGGTCCACGATCGGCAGCGGGATCTTCCGGGTCCCCGCCGGTGTCGCCGAGCGTCTGCAGGAGCCCGGGCCGGTGGTTCTGGCCTGGGTGCTGGGAGGGCTGATCGCCCTCTTCGGCGCGCTGACCTACGCCGAACTGGCCGCGGCGCTGCCCCGCTCGGGTGGAGTTTTCGCCTACCTGCTCGAAGGTTTTGGACCGCTGCCCGCCTTCCTCTTCGGCTGGTCCGAGCTGACCGTAATCCGGGCTTCGGCGCTCGGCGCGATCGCCACCATATTCGCCGAGTATCTGGGGTACTTCGTCGAGCTCACCCCGGAGCAGGTGCGGTATGTGGCCGCGGTCGCCATCGTGCTGATGGGCTTGCTCAACTACGTCGGGGTTCACAGCGCGGCAATCGTGATGAACCTCACCACCGTTGCCAAGTTCGGATCCCTGGCCG
>JACCQZ010000089.1 GCA_013813875.1 Gemmatimonadales bacterium
AGAACAGACGCACTACGTCAGCAGATTGGTGATTAGCCGGGGCCTCTTGAGGGTATCGGCCCGGATTGCCGCCGCGATCACCTCGGATCGAGGTCGACCAGTGGCGCGAAAGTCGAATTCGTGCGGACGTCATGGAGCGGGCCTGGAGCGAGCGGCGGCAGGCCGTGAGCAGAAAAGAAAATGAGGGTCAACCGTGGACAAGCAGGAAATTGGTATCGTCGGGCTCGGCCGCATGGGCGGCGGACTTGCTCGTTTAGCTCTGGAAAAAGGCATGCGTGTCGTCGGGTCGTCGCGTGGAGGCGCGTCGGCCGAGTTGAAGGCGGCAGGCATCGTGGCGATCAACGACGTTGCGGGATTTCGCGACGAACTTACTTCGCCCCGCGTGGTCGTGCTCTACATTCCGGCCGGGCCAGCGGTCGACACCGTGCTCGATGCACTCACTGAAAGCCTTGAGCCGGGAGACATCATCGCAGATGGCGGCAACTCCTATTGGGGCGACTCGATCATGCGGCACCGTCGTCTGCAGGACAAACGCGTCCAGTTCGTCGATCTCGGAACCAGTGGCGGTCTATCAGGTGCCCGCCAAGGGGCTTGCTTCATGGTGGGCGGCGAGCCTGAGGCTGTCCGCACGGTCGAGCCGATCCTAAAGCATCTCGCCGTTCCCGGCGGTTATGTCCACGCCGGCCCGCCTGGTGCCGGTCACTTCGTCAAGCTGGTCCATAATGGTATCGAGTTTGGTATGCTGCAGGCCATAGGAGAAGGTTTCGATCTGCTCGAGCACTACCACGAGGCGCTCGATATAGGCGCCGTCTTGGACTGCTGGCGGCATGGTTCGGTAATTCGTTCCTGGTTGATCGACCTTCTTGCGGACGCCTACCATTCAGACCCTCAGCTAAGGAAGGTCTCGTCGTACATCGAAGATACTGGCGAGGTGAACTGGCTGGTGGGGGACGCGCTGCGTATGGAGGTGCCGGTCCCAGTGATCGCATCGTCTGTGATGCAGCTCTTCGCCTCGCGATGATCGCAAGAAGTGGGCACAGGCTGTTGCCGCCATGCGGCACCGCTTCGGCGGGCATCCGTTCGGGCCCGATACGAGCATTCGCCGAGAGCGACGCGAGGGTCGGGTCGGAAGCATCTTTAGGCCGGGACTCACCGAGGACGAGCCTGCCAATCGCGCGGAGTGAGTATCGACGATTGCATGATCGGAGAGGCTTGGCCGGGTTTCGGTTGGATGCGCCAGCGCAGTTGACCTATCCGCGGCTCGGCGTCCCGCGTGGAGGGGTGCCGGTACGTCAGATCAGAAGGTCAATTACGGCGAGCGGTTTGCGCGGGGGCGCCGGCAGCCTGTGATCCCAGCGTTTCATGGTGCATGCTTGTCGTGTGAGTCAAAGGATGCGCTAGGGATTTGCTCCGGAAAAGTGGAGAGCTCCCCATTATGCAGGAGGATCTCCATGCGGCAGCAGAGACGGTGAGGAAGCGGTTCGGCTGGTACGGACGAGCGGCCGTACGCAGCGCGAAGTCCGGAAGATCTGGGGGCCGGCCTTTCGACGCTGGTCCGCTGGGTCAGCCGCAGCCGAGACCGTCAGATAGATTACCCACCAGCTGCTGGCGAGGAAAATACAGCCGCGGAACTGAAGCGGCTTCGATGGGAGAACGAAATTCTTCGCCAGGAACTCGATAGCCTCAAGCGTGCCACCGCTTTTTTCCGTGCGCCTCACCGGTTCTTGGCTGACGAGTCCAACTCGATCAAACTACTTTTGGGTCCGGAACCCCAGGACTGCGGGCTCGCATGCGAAACGATCTCGGGTCGATTCCGAACTCGTGCCGGAAGGCGCGTGAGAAATACGTACGGCTCTCGTAGCCGATGCTCTTTGCGATGACGCCGATGGGCAGTTCGGTGCTTTCCAGTAGACAGGATGCATGCCGAAGCCGAATCTTCTTCAGGAGGTCGATCGGCGTGGTCCCGAAGGCCGTTACGAAATTAGAGGCAAAACTCGATCGGCTCATGCCGGCGCTCTTGGCGAGTCCGTCCAGCGTGAAATTCTGGGCGGGGTTTTCCAGCATGGCCAAAACTGCTCGCGCAAGCCGAAGATCGACCATCCCGAAGAGCCATCTGGCCTCGATGGGATCCGGCGCGATCTTTCGGATCAGAAGGATGAGGCATTGTTTCAGGAGCGCCTCCGTCAATGCGCGCGTGCCTAGTCGCGGCGATGCGAGTTCCCCGAGCATCGCTTCGAATACGTTTCGGAGCGGATCGGTCTTCTCGAGTCGAACAGCGATGGGGCGGTCGAGGGCATCGAACATGCCGATTGAGCCGCCATAGGTCGCCTGGATCGTGCCGCACGTCGTGATGACATCAGGAAGCCCGTTTTCATCGGAGCCAATGCGGAGCATGTGGTCCACCATTGCGACCGACCGATCCATGCCTTCGACTACATGGCCGCGAGGCCCAGGAGCCGCGATCCGGTGATTACGTTGAGCCGGCAAGATAATGAAGCTGTGCTGCTCGAATTTGACCTCGCCGTTGTTGTCGAGCCGGAGGAGCCCGGAACCTCTCAAAACATAGTGAACGAGAGGCCTGTTCATCCCGACGAGGGCAAGCTCGTCCCCGGCCGCCACCTCGCAGATGGCAAGGGAGTGCACCGCAACTTCGAGGGTTGCCAGCAAGCGCTCAAGGATGTGTCCGCCGCCAAGACCTCGATGAGTTCGTTCGTATCCATCTCAACTCCGCCCAGAGCGCGTAG
>JACCQZ010000101.1 GCA_013813875.1 Gemmatimonadales bacterium
TGGCGGGACCGGTGGCTGCACGTGAGGCCCTCGGGCACCGAACCGATCGTCCGGTTGATCGCCGAAGCTCCTACCGAGGCCGACGCGCAGGCCCTTGTGGCCGCTGGCCGAGATCTCTTGCACTGAGGTTCATGTCTCGATGTGTGGTATCGTCGGCTACATCGGACCGCGGCAGGCGGCCGGGCTGTTGCTCGAGGGACTTCGCAGGATGGAGTACCGCGGGTACGACTCGTCCGGAATCGCGGTAGTCAACGGCAATGGGCTCAAGGTCCGGAAGGCGGCCGGCAAGCTCTCCGTGCTGGAGCAGGAGCTGCAGGACGACATGCCCAGCGGCACCATCGGCATCGGCCACACCCGCTGGGCCACACACGGCGCGCCCACCACGCCCAACGCCCATCCGCACACCGACCAGTCGGGTCGCATCGCCGTCATCCACAACGGAATCATCGAGAATTCGGGGTCGGTCCGAAGGGCCCTGGAGCTGCGCGGTCACACCTTCAAGTCGGAGACCGACACCGAGGTGCTGGCCCACCTGGTGGGTGAGTTCTACCAAGGCAACCTGGAGGAGGCGGTTGCCATGGCGCTCCGCGAGGTGGAGGGGGCCTACGGTCTGGCGTTCATCTCCGCCGACGAGCCGGGAGTGCTGGTGGCCGCCCGCAAGGGCTCACCGCTGCTGGTAGGCGTCGGCGAGCAGGAATGGTTCGTCGCCTCCGACGCCTCTCCGCTGCTGCAGCACACCCGGTCGGTCGTCTACATGGACGACGGCGAGATGGCGGTGCTGACTCGTGAGGGATACCGGATCCGCAACCTGGAGACCACCCGGATCAGCAAACCGGTCAACCAGATTGACTGGGATCTGGCGATGGTGGAGCGGAACGGTCACCCCCACTTCATGTTCAAGGAGATCTGCGAGCAGCCCGAGAGCCTCCACAACACCCTTCGGGGCCACCTGCTCGAGGATGAGGGCACCGCCCGGGTTTCCGGCCTCAACCTGAGCGACGAGGAGCTCAAGCAGTTCGAGCGGATCATCATCACCGCCTGCGGCACCTCCTGGCACTCGGCGTTGATCGGCGAGTACATGCTGGAGGAGATGGCGCGGATCCCGGTGGAGGTCGAGTACGCCTCGGAGTTCCGCTACCGCAACCCAGTGGTGGACCAGCGCACCCTGGTCATCGGGATCTCGCAGTCGGGCGAAACCGCCGACACGCTAGCCGCCATTCGTGAGGCCAAGCGCCGCGGCGCCCGGACGGTGGGTCTGGTAAACGTGGTCGGCTCGACCATCGCGCGGGAGGTGGACGGCGGCATCTATCTGCACGCCGGGCCCGAGGTGGGTGTCGCCAGCACCAAGGCCTTCACCAGCCAGGTGGCGGCGCTCGCGCTCATCACCCTCCGCATCGCCCGGCTGCGCAACCTGAGCATCCTCCAGGGCCGCCAGTTCATCCAGGCCCTGCGCCTGCTGCCGGACAAGGTGGCCGGCATTCTGGAGCGGGCCGGCGAAGTGGAGCAGTTGGCCGAGCGCTTCCTCCGCAACTCGACCAATGCGCTCTACCTGGGACGGGGAGTCAACTTCCCGGTGGCGCTCGAGGGCGCGCTCAAGCTCAAAGAGATCTCCTACATACACGCGGAGGGGTATCCCGCCGCCGAGATGAAGCACGGCCCCATCGCGCTCATTGACGAGAACATGCCGGTGGTGTTCATCGCCCCGAGAGACGCCGTCCACTCCAAGATCGTCTCCAACATCGAGGAGGTGAAGGCGCGGGGCGGAAAGGTGATCGCGCTGATCAACGAGGGAGACAAAGAAATCGAGCGGCTGGCCGACGCCACCCTGACCATTCCGGACACGCTGGACCTGCTGACGCCCATCGTCACCAGCATCCCGCTGCAGCTCTTGTCGTATTACGTCGCCGTAGCGCGCGGGTGCAACGTGGATCAGCCGCGCAACCTCGCCAAGTCGGTGACGGTCGAGTAGTCGAAGCAACGAAAAGAGGTGGCCGGAACGGCTGGGCGGTTGCCGACGAACTGATAACGTCGCCCGTTCGACTGTCCCCGGTCACCAGCCCCCGAGCGATCGGGGGCTTTCTCTTTTTCATCCATTCCTGTCCACATTAACCACACTTCGAGCGTGGAAAAATTGGGACTGGCGGTGTGGATTATGGATGCCTAGTTTGGCATTCCTCTTGTGAGATTTTCAGAACCCTGCGGCAAGGCCGACCTGCAGATGATCACGGTTGGTGAAACACCGAACGCGCGTGTACGCGAGATTGCCCGCAATCTCGAGCGGTTGGAAACCGGAACCGACCCGAGCCGCGTCTGTCTGGATGGAATGCAGGAGGGTCTTCGGTCCTGCACCTGCTGCCGGGACAGCGGGCACAATGGGCGACACCGGTGCCCCTGCGGCTCCGAGTGGTGAGAGCAGCCGGAGGGGGTTCTTCGACATTGGTCTGAAAAGTATCAAGGTGCAAAGGTGGATGGCCGCCATAGTCTCTTGCAGCGTAAGGAGATCACGGTAAGGCCTTCCACCTCTGGCAGCGTGGATTACTTGTGGGCTCAATTGTGGAAAGCCGGAAGGCCGCTTTTCAGGCCACCGCGCTTGCCTCGCCCGGCGGCAGCGACCAGGTCTCTCCGACCTCGGTGAGCACCACCCGCCAGCGCTCGCGGCCGGCGGCCGCCAGGAACCGTCTGATGGGCTCGTCGGTCGGCTCGCGGCTCAGCCGGAACGTCGAATGGTGGATCGGCATCACGTACTCGGCATCGAGCGCGCGAAACATCCGCCAGGCCTCCTCCGGCGAGGCGTGACTCTGGATCCAGGGGTCATACGAGCCGATGGGCAGGATTGCCAGATCCACCGGACCCTGTTTCCTCAGCCGGGCAAAGGCCTCGGTATACGCGGTGTCACCGGCAAAGAGCACGGCGTGCCCCGCCCGAGTCAGCAGGTACCCGCCGTATCCGCGGTGTCGGTCGGTCACCATTCGCGCGCCCCAGTGGCGCACCTCTACCGACTCGACCCGGACGCCCTCCACTTCGGTGGCCTGGCCCCACGCCATCTCGTCCACCCGGCGGAAGCGGCGCACCAGATCCGCGTTGCCCGCCTGGACCACCACATGAACCTTTCTCGGAATTCTCTGAAGCGTGCCCAGATCGGTGTGGTCCATGTGGGCGTGCGAGAGCAGCACGGCGTCGAGCTCGGGTAGTTCGCGCGGACGCAGCGCCGGCTGGATCAGCCGCCTCGGTCCCAATTTGACCACGCCCCGGCCGATACCGATCCGACGCTCCAGCGCGGGATCGGTGAGGAGCCAGGTGCCGTGAAAGTTGAGGAGGACCGTCGCATGGCCCAGCCATGAAACGGTGAGCCGGTCGTCAGCCCAGGCCGCCGGCCTTGGCCGGTGCGGGGCCGGGGCAATCCGTGAGAGCAGATCGCGGCGTCGGTCCATCACCGCGTCCCGGGCGTAACGCCGAGCGAAGGCGAGTTGGGTTCTGAAAGCCATCGGTGAAGCATAACGGGTGAGGGGCAGCGATCTTCCCGTAGGATGTCACCCTGAGCGGAGCGAAGGGGGCATCCGCTTGGGTA
>JACCQZ010000105.1 GCA_013813875.1 Gemmatimonadales bacterium
CGTCCCGGCCATGGTGCAGCAGGGCGTCCAGACCGGGGAAGCTGGTGCCCGCGCCGAGGAACACGGCGAGCAGCAGTAGCGCCTTGGCTCGCATGGCTAGAGTATACCGCGCGGCGGCAATTTTGCCCAGCCGGGTTTCATCGGGCTACGCCGAAGCTCCAACCGACGCCGCGCGCCGAACCGGTCCTTCCGTCGGCAGGATGAACCAGAACGACGATCCCTTTCCCGGAACCGACTCCGCACCGATGGTCCCGCCGTGCATCTCCACGAACTTCTTGGAGAGGACCAGTCCCAGACCGCTGCCCTGTGCCCGCCGGCCGGCGGAGCTGTCCACCTGACTGAATTCCTCGAACAGCTTGGGCATGTCCTCCGACTTGATCCCGATCCCGGTGTCGAGCACCGACACCCAGACGACGTCGTGCGTCACCATGCGACGCTCCTCGCCGGCACGTTCCGAGGGCAGCTCGATCGGAGCGCGCGTGCGCATGGCGGCGAGGGTGATGGCGCCGCCTTCGGAGGTGAATTTGGATGCGTTGGACAATAGGTTGAAGAGCACCTGCCGAACCCGCACGCCGTCGGCGATGACGTGGAGCGACGCCTCGTCGAGCTGCAGCGCGCACTGCTGTTGCTTGGCGCTCCGCAAGCTCGCCGTGTCCGCCACCGCGCCGACGATCGCCTCGCGCAGGTCGGTCCGGCTCAGGGTGAGCGTCATCCGTCCGGCCTCGATCTTGGAGACATCCAGAACGCTGTTGATCAGATCGAGGAGATGCTTGCCGTTGCGGAGCACCGATTCGAGAAAATCCCGCTGCTGGTCGCTGATCCGCCCCGCCCCCTCGGACAGAATCAGGTCGGAGAAGCCGATGATGGAGTTGAGCGGGGTGCGAAGCTCGTGCGACATGTTGGCCAGGAACTCGCTCTTGAGCTGGGTGGCGCGCTGCAGCTCGGCGTTCTTGGCGGCGAGCGCGCGCTCGTTGCGCTGACTCTCCTCCAGCACCGCCGCGCGGTCGAGCCCGACCACCACCTGGTCGCCCAGGATCTGGAGCAACCGAAGATCGTGATCGCTGAACGGGCGGCGGTCCCGCCGGTTGTAGACGCTGACGGTGCCGATCACGACGCCGGCGGAACGGAGCGGAACCATGGCGGCGGTGCGGAGCGATATGCCGATCCCGGGCATCTTGTAGCTCCCGGGGTCCGCGTCCATGTCGTTGGAGATGATCGGGGTGTCGTTGGTCACCACCGTACCGAGGAGGGACTCATCCACCGGAACCAGCCGGCCAAGGGTGGCCGCGAGGGGTCCGGTAGCGGCGGCGACCTTGAGAAAGCGGCCTTCCTCGACCACCAGGGCCACTCCACCGCTCTCGGCCTTGAGCAGGTCTACCGCCGCGAGCGCTACTTCCTGTACCAGGCCGGTCAGATCGGTCCCCGCCAGCAACGTGGCCGCGAGGTGGCGCAGACGCTCGAGCTCGCGGTTACGGGCGCCGGCCGCATCGAGCGCCAGGCGCAACCTCTCGCTGCGCGCGCGCACCATCGCGTCGGCGCGGCGGATGGCGGCCAGGGTCAGCGCGGTGGTCACCAGCGGCAGCGCGACGCCGAGCCAGTGGCCGTGATAGGCGAAGTAGATTCCGAACCAACCGACGACGACGGCCGCGCCGGTCAGAACCCGGGGGACATACAGCCGCTCCCAGTCAATCCGGCCGGGAGGAGGCAAGCTCCGCGACTCCATGCTCAGCCCGGATCCTCCCATAACAGCTCGCTGAAGGCCGTTTCCCCGGTGGCGAGCATCCGGCGAAGGTAGGGGCGGCAGAGCCCGCAGCCGGCGCCGCACCCGGTCTCTCGCATCACATCGGCCAAGGTCCAGTCAGCGGCCCGTGCCCGCGGAAGCAACTCCTCGAAGGGTATCCGGCGGCAGACGCACATGGTCACCCGAACCTGGGACATCCCGGAGTTATGGGTTGGTCGGGCGAAGGTCCAGCTCGCTCACCAGCGCCCGATCGGGCAGCGACAAGGCGTGGACGATGGTATCGGCGACGTCCTCGGGGGAGAGTATCCGCTCCGGATCTACTTCGAGCATCGGCTGGTCCCGCCGCAGCGCGGTGTCCACCGAGCCGGGGCAGATGGTGATCACCCTGACGCCCTCCTTGCGAACCTCCAGCATCAGCGACCGGCTGAATCCGAGCACCGCGTGCTTCGAGGCACTGTAAGCCGTGCCACCGGCGAAACCGTTCCGCCCGGCGAGACTGGCCACGTTCACGATGGCCCCGCGCCGCCGCCGCCGCATACCGGGAAGCACGGCTCGGGTGACCAGAAAGAGGCTACGCAGGTTGGTGGCCATGGTCGCGTCCCAATCCTCGAGGGTGAGTTCCTCGAAGGGTCGGGCGATCATCACGCCGGCATTGTTCACCAGCACGTCAACCTCACCCAGCTCGCCCGTGACCCGCTCCACGGCGCGACTCACCTGGTCTGGATGGCCCACGTCGGCGGGTACGCCCACCGCCTCGATCCCATCCTTACGAAGTTCGGCCACAACCGCCTCGAGCCGG
>JACCQZ010000106.1 GCA_013813875.1 Gemmatimonadales bacterium
ACACCGCCCTCAAGAACCTCTGCGGCATTCTCGACGCCTCGGACGCGATCATGGTGGCCCGCGGCGATCTGGGCGTGGAGCTGCCCTTCGAGGAAGTCCCGCTGATGCAGAAGCAGATCATCCGCGAGGCGAGCCTGCACGGGAAGCCGGTGATCACCGCCACCCAGATGCTCGAATCCATGGTCCACGCCCCGCGGCCCACGCGCGCGGAAGCCTCCGACGTGGCCAACGCGATTCTCGACGGCACCGATGCCGTCATGCTCTCGGCGGAAACCGCGGTCGGCCAGTATCCGCTGGAGTCGGTACGGGCCATGGACCGGATCGCCCGTGAGATGGAGGCGCAGCGGCAGGGGCGGGGAGTGAGTCTCGATGCCATGCTGGGGCGTCGCAGCGCCGATGGAATCCCGCTGCCCAATCACCGGCCTTCGCCGGCCGGCCCGGTGCGAACCGAAGATGCCATCGCGGTGGCAGTTTCCGCCGCCGCCGAGATGCTCTCGGCGCCGCTCATTCTCTGCTTCACCAGCAGCGGGTTCACCGCGCGGAAGGTGGCCGCCTGCCGTCCCACCGTGCCCATCTTCGCCTCCACCCCGGAGCCGGAGACGTTCCGCCAGCTCGCACTCGTCTGGGGGGTGACCCCGGCGCTCACCGGGCATTCGACCGACTACGAAGAGATGCTGTCGGTGGCGCGCCGCGAGATCCTAGCGCGCGGACTCTCCCGCCCGGGCGAGCGGCTGGTGGTAACCGCGGGCGTCCCCTTCGACATGCCGGGTACTACCAACCTCCTCAAGATCGAAGCAGTTTAGGGGATGCGTCTCACCTTCCTCGGAACGGGGACGTCGTTCGGCGTTCCCCAGATCGGCTGTGGCTGCGCGGTGTGCCGGTCGGCCGACCCGCGAGACCAGCGAACCAGGTCCGGGGCCATGGTGGAGGAAGCGGGTTCGGCCATCCTGATTGACACTCCACCCGAGCTGCGGCTGCAACTGATCGCCAACGGGTTCAGCCGGGTGGATGCGGTGCTGTATACCCACGAGCACGCCGATCATATCAATGGAATAGACGACCTCCGGATGTTCTCGGTGCGCCGGCCCGGTCCGCTCCCGATCTACGGTCCTCCCGAGACGCTGGACCGGCTGCGGCATTCCTTCAACTACATCTTTGACGATGCGGTGCGGCCCTACGAGGGAACGTCGAAGCCCAACCTCGAGCTGCACGCGCTGGAGCCGGGGTGCGCCATCACCGTGGCGGGTGTGAGGACGCTGCCGCTGGCGTTTCGCCACGGTCACCTCCGCGTCTTCGGCTATCGCTTCGGCCCCCTCGCGTACCTCACCGACGTCAAGAGCGTGCCCGCGGCCGAGCGCGAGCAACTCCGCGGTCTCGATGTGCTGGTGCTCAATGCGCTCTGGTGGCGCTCCCATCCGACCCACCTCAGCATCGCGGAAGCGGTGGAAACGGCGCGGGAGCTGGGCGCCCGGCGAACCTACCTTACCCACCTCACGCATGAGACCGGACACGCCGAGCTGGAGGCCCAACTGCCGCCCGGCGTCATGCCTGCCTACGACGGACTTACTGTGGAGATCGCGTGATCAGATTGGCGTATGGCCGGATGCTGCAGGACGGCCTCGACGGCGAGCACGGGCTGCCCCGCGCCGGCCTTGCTTCCCTCGGTGCCCGCTTTGCGGAGGTCCAGGCGGAGGTGCGCCGCCGCCGCGGCGCCGGTGAATACGGCTTCTACCGCCTGGTGGATCAGACGGTGACGGTCCGCGAGATCAAGACCTTTGCCGAGGGCCTGGGTCAGGCGCACGACCATGTGCTGGTGCTCGGCATCGGGGGCTCGGCCCTGGGGACCAAGGCGCTGCTCAACGCCCTTCGGCGCCCGGCGTGGAATGAGTTGGACGACGAAGGACGCGAGTTCTTCCCCCGGCTCACGGTACTGGAGAATGTGGACCCCACCACCGTCAACGCCGCCCTCGGCCGAATTGATCCTCGCCGGGTACTGGTCAACGTGATCAGCAAGTCGGGTGGCACGGCGGAGACGATGGCGCAGTATCTGGTGGTGCGAGCCTGGCTGGAGGAGGCGCTGGGAGCCGCGGCGTACCGGCATCTGGTGTTCACCACCGACGCCGAGCGCGGGGCACTGCGCGAGATCGCGGCCCGAGAAGGGGTGGCCACGCTGAGCGTTCCTTCCGAGGTGGGCGGCCGATTCAGCGTGCTCTCCCCGGTGGGTCTCCTCCCCGCCGCCCTCGTCGGCATTGACATCGAAGCACTCCTGGCCGGAGCGCGCCGGGCGATTGATCGCGCCGAAGCCGACGACCTGCTGAAGAACCCGGCCGCGCTCTACGCCGCGCTGCACTGGGCCGCGGACACCGAGCTGGGCGCGAGAGTTCATGTGCTGATGCCGTACACCGACCGGCTCCGCGAGTTCGCCGAGTGGTACCGGCAGCTCTGGGCCGAGAGCCTGGGCAAGCAGGTGGATCGCGAGGGTCGCACGGTGAATGTTGGCCCCACGCCGGTGGGCGCGGTGGGCGCCACCGATCAACACAGCCAGGTGCAGCTCTTCATGGAAGGGCCGTTCGACAAGGCGATCACGTTCGTGGCGGTGGACGACTTGGGAGAGGACACTCCCATCCCGGAGCGCGCCGATCTTCCCCCCGATCTCGCCTATCTCCCGGGTCATACTCTTGGGGGGCTGCTGCGAGCGGAGTACCAGGCGACATCGGCGGCGTTGGCGCAGCGGGGACGGATGAGCTGCACGCTGCATCTCCCCGACCTCGGCGCGGCCACGTTGGGTGAGGCGATCATGTTCTTCCAGATCGCCACGGGGTATGCGGGTGTCTGGTATGGCATAGATCCGTTCGATCAGCCTGGCGTGGAGTTGGGAAAGCGGCTGACGTATGCGGCAATGGGGCGGCCGGGGTTCGAGGTGGGGGAGGCGCGGACGGGAGATGGTGATGTGATCTAGGGAGCTGCGGGCTGGCTGATGGTGACGAACACTCGGGAGCGCGCGGGCCGGGTTCCTGAGTACCGGGATCTACATGGCGGCCTGCGGCGACCGGAGGGAGTGCCATCCCCACGCCGCCGCCAGGATCCGCGATCCCAGCCCCACGCAAGCCCCGTTTGACGCTCCCCGCATCGCCCCCTACCTTTGGTGCGTCCTCGCGCGCAGCTCGGCCTCAACCCGGACTCTCATGCATGGCTGACGCAATCCAGCAAGCGGTCAATCTCTACGGTGGCGCGGTGTCACTGGTCCCGGGTGGTGTCACCGTCCGGGATCCCGCCAAGCTTCGCTCCCCGGCCACCGACCGTCTCGTCTGGCAGGCCGTCTTCGCGGCCGGCGAGGATCGCGAGGCGGCTCGCTGGCTCCTCTGGGAGTTGGGCCAGGTCACCGGCGCCCGTCCGGCCTCCATCAACGGCCTCTACCTGGCCCGCGGCCGCGGCGACGTCGGTGGGTTCACCGTTCCGGCCATCAACATCCGGGTTCTCGCCTACGACACCGCGCGCGCGGTGTTCCGCACAGCCAAGGCGGGCCGAGCGGGCGCCATCATCCTGGAGATCGCCCGGTCGGAGATCGCCTACACCGAGCAGCGGCCCGCGGAGTACGTGTCGGTGCTCCTGGGCGCCGCCCTCCGCGAGGGCTACACCCTGCCGCTCTTCATTCAGGGCGACCACTGCCAGGTCAACCAGAAGAAGTACCAGACCGACCCCGAAGGAGAGGTGGGCGAGGTGAAGAAGCTCATCGCCGAGGAGATCGGTGCCGGCTTCTACAATACCGATGTGGACACCTCAACCCTGGTGGATCTCGCCCACCAGTCGCTGGCCGAGCAGCAGCGGCTCAACTACGAGCGCGCCGCCGAGATCACCGCGTTCATTCGCGAGCTCGAGCCCGAGGGGGTCACCGTGTCCGTGGGCGCGGAGATCGGCGAGGTCGGCATGAAGAACAGCACCGTCGAGGAGCTGCACGCCTTCATGCAGGGCTACAACCGGAGCCTGGCGGAGCTGGGCAGCTACGAGGGGATCAGCAAGATTTCGGTGCAGACCGGCACCTCGCACGGCGGCGTGGTCCTGCCTGACGGGTCCATGGCCGACGTGAAGCTCGACCTGCAGGCGCTCGCCGCCCTCTCCAAGGCGGCGCGCGAGGAGTATGGCCTCGCGGGCGCGGTGCAGCACGGCGCGAGCACTCTGCCATCGAACGCCTTCGGCAACTTTCCCCGAATCGAGACCGCCGAGATCCACCTGGCCACCAACTTCCAGAACATCGTGTTCGATCACCCGCGGCTGCCGTCCGAGCTTCGCGAGCGAATCCGCGGCTGGCTGGACGAGAACGCCAGGAGCGAGCGCAAGAGCGGTGACACCAACGAGCAGTTCTATTATAAGACACGCAAGAAGGCGATCGGCCCGTTCAAGCGCGAGCTCTGGTCGCTCTCCGAGGAGGTGCGCGACGCTATCGCCGCCGACCTCGAGCGGAACTTTGCCTTCCTCTTCGAGCAGCTCAACGTGAACGGCACCGAAGACCACATCAACCAATTCGTCCAGACGCCGAAGCAGCATCACGCGGCGCTCAAGCCGGCGCTGGTCGCGGCCGAGGACGACCCCGACGCCGGGGAATAGGAGGACGCCATGGTGGGTCGCAAGCGGAACAGAGAAGTGGTGTACGTCGAGCGCGGCGGAGACGCATCCGCCAAGTGGCTCTTCTGGGGGGCGATTCTGGGAGCCGGGCTGGCGATGATGTACGCGCCTCGGAGCGGGGAGGAGACCCGCCGGGTACTGCAGCGCAAGCTCTGGAAGCTGCGGGCCATGACCGAGGAGAAGCTGGACGAATTCTCCCAGCAGTTCGGCGGCGCCCGGGAAGCGCTCGACGACCTGGACGAAGAGGAGGACGACTTCGCTCAGGGAGAGAGGGAGGATTACGGAACGCGCCCCCGGGCATCGGGGCCCTCCGCCCGGGAGGAGCTGGAGCGGCGGTTAGCCGAGGCCCGGGCTCGCCGCCGCGTGGCCGGGGAGTTCGAGGAGCCCTCCGCCTGAAGCATCCACGTGCCGGCGGGTGGCATCGGTCCCCCGCCGGTTTCCTGGGTCGCACCCTCACGGCCGCCGACGAAAACAACATTCCCTTTCTGGCCAGCGCCCTCACCTTCGACGCGCTGCTCGCGGCGGTGCCATTCGTACTGCTGCTCCTGGTCGGCCTGACCCACCTCGCGCAAGCCATCGCCAGCGGCCCGGCGATTGATGCCGCCGCGCTCTTTCACCGATTCTTTCCGGCCCACACCGCGGTGACCGACAGCGATCCCTTCGAGGTGGTCGAGGGCATCCTGGGCGGCATCACTCGGAACCGGGGGCAGATCTCGCTCTATGCGGTGCCCGCCTTCATCTGGCTCAGCACCCGCCTCTTCGCCGGCGTGCGCACTTCGCTCAACGAGATCTATGACGTCTCGCTCCGGCCGCCTCCCCGGCGCCACTTTCTGATGAATTTGCTATTGGCCAAGCTCCGCGACATCGGCATGGTACTGCTGGTGGTGGTGCTGTTCTTAGGGAATACCGTGCTCACGACCGGGCTGGTGCTGGTGCAGGCCGCGGGCGCCGAGCAGGTGCCCGAATTCGAGTTCTTCGTCTCCACGCTGGGCCAGATCTTCGGTGAGGTGCTGGCCTTTACCTTCTCGGTCTCGCTCTTCTACTTCACCTATCGCTACGCCTCCGTCCGCCGGCTTCCCTGGCGCACCGCTCTCCTGGGCGCCACCTTCACCGCCATTTTGTTCGAGCTCGCCAAGCGCTTCTACGCCCTCTACCTGGCCAACTTCGCCTCGGCCGAAGGCCAACTGGGCGACGCCAACATCGGCGCTGCGGTGCTCTTCGTGCTCTGGATCTACTACACCGCGATCGTCTTTCTCCTGGGCGCGGTGGTGGCGGAGACGTGGGAGTTGAGGAAGATGCAGCAGAGGCAAAGAATAGTGCTGAGTGCTTAGGGGCAAGTGAAGTGACAAGGGACAAGTGGCAGACAAGGTAAAAGCAGCAGGGGCAGTAGGCCCCGGTTGTGTTCCAGCGACTTGTCACTTGCCACTTTTCACTTGGCCCTTGCCACTTGTCAGACTTCCAATACCCCCCACACCCCCTTATATTCACCATGCCTCAGGTCCGAAGGGCGCCGGCGCGTGAATCGCGTCAGGACCTCGCCGGTAGCAGCGCTAAGCGATGTCCGGTGTCGCTTCGGTGTGCCTGAGGCACTTTTCTTTTCCCTCCGCCAATGACCATCGCTCTCGCTCGCCGCTATCGTCCCAAGCGCTTTGCCGACCTGCTGGTCCAGGACCATGTCGCAGCCGTTCTCCGGGGCGCCGTCGCCAGGAAACGGGTCGCGCACGGCTATCTGCTCACCGGGCCCCGTGGGGTGGGGAAGACCACGGCCGCGCGCATTCTCGCCATGGCGCTCAACTGCCCCAATCAGGATCCCTCGGGGGATCCCTGCGGCGAATGCGAGAACTGCCGCCGGGTGTGGAGCGGCTCCGCCAACCTCGACGTGGTGGAGATTGATGCCGCCAGCAATCGAGGAGTGGACGACGCCCGCGACCTCCGCGAGCGGGCCATGTACGCCGCCTCCCAGGAAGGGAGGTACAAGGTCTACATCGTGGACGAGGCCCACATGTTGACCCGCGAGGCGTGGAACGCTTTGCTCAAGATCCTGGAAGAGCCGCCGCCGCGCGTGGTGTTCGTCTTCGCCACCACCGAGCCGCAGAAGATCGCGGCGGCCGCCGCGCCGGTCATGTCCCGCCTCCAGCGGTTCGATTTCCGCCGGATCGGGCCCGCCGCTATCCGCGCCCGGCTGCGCCAGGTGCTCGACGCCGAGGCGATCGCGGCCGACGATGACGCCCTCACCCTGATCTCGCGCCATGCCGACGGCGGCATGCGGGACGCGCTCTCGGTGCTGGACCAGTGCCTGAGCTTCGGCGAGGGCGCCGTTACCGCCGAGCGGGTGCGTGAGGTGCTGGGACTGGTGGGCGACGAGCTCTTTGCCGAGGTGCTCGAGCTGGTGGCCGAGCGGCGGCCGGCCGCCGTCTTTCCGCTGGTCGAGCGGCTGAGCAGCGCCGGCGCCGATCTGGCCGAGTTCATGGGTGGGGCAGGCGAAGCGCTCCGGGCCCTGCTGATGCTTCAGCTGGGCAACGAGCCCGAGGGTCTGACCGAGGCGATGCGTCAGGCGCTCCAGCGGGTACAGGGCCGGCTTGAGGCCGGCGACGTGCTGCGAATGCTCCGGCTGCTCACCGAGACCGAAGCCGCCATCCGCCGGAGCACCAATCCGCGCCTGGTGGTGGAGACACTGCTGCTGCGCTGGGCAATGCTCGACCGGACCGTAGACCTCGAGCAGGTGCTCCAGGCGGGTCAGCGTGGCGGGAGCTCGGCCGCGCCCCTACCGCCGCCCGCTCCTCCCCTGGCCGCCGCACCAGCCAGTCCTTCTCCGCCTCCGCCTTCGCTTCCGCCTGCCGCGCCCGCCACCGAAGTAGTAGAGCCGTCTCTCGAGGCCTTTCGCGGCGCCTGGCCCGACCTGGTGGCCGAAATCCGGGGCCGCAGCCGGTTCCTGGGAGAAGCCCTCGCCGCTACCTCGCCCTCGGCCCTCGAGGCACCCTGGCTCACCGTCACCCTGGCCGAGCCCAATCCGCTCTTCGCCGAGCGTCTTCAGGCCCAGGCCCAGGCGGTCGAAGAGGTCCTCAGCCGCGTCAGCGGCCGGCCTCTGAGACTTCGGATCACCGAGTCCGGCGCGGCCGAGGGATCACCGGCGCAGCCAAAGCCTCGTCGGATGACCGAGGCCAGCATCAAGGCCGACCGGCTCAGGACCTTCCGCACCAGAGATCCCGCCCTCGACACCGCGGCGGATGCGTTAGATTTGGAGATAGTGGATTAGATGGGGTCTTGGGTCTAGGGTCGCGGGTCCGCGGGAGCGGAGGCTCGGTGCCGCAGGACCTTCGACCTTCCTTCGACCTTCGACCTTCGGCCAATCGCCCCATGGCAGACCTCCAACAGCTCTTTCAGCTCGGCCAGCAGGTGCAGGGTCGGCTTCAGCAGTTACAGACCGAGCTTGCCGGCCGGACGATCGAGACGTCGTCCGGTGGCGGGCTGGTCAAAGTCACCGCGGACGGGCGCGGCATGGTCCGCTCGGTCGTGGTAGATCCAGCCATTTTCCAGGAGCACGATGCGGAGTTTCTCAGCGACCTGGTGCTGACCGCGGTGGCCGAGGCGCAACGGCGCGCGGCCGACATGCTTCAAGCCGAAATGCGGAAGGTGCCGTCGTTCCCCCTGGCGCCGCCGTTCTGAGCGGTGGGTGCCATCGAGGACCTGATCACCGAGCTCGCCAGGCTGCCCGGGATCGGCCGCAAGACGGCCCAGCGCCTCACCTTTCATCTACTGCAGCAACCGTCGGAGCAGGCCGGCCGGCTGGCGTCCGCGCTGGTCGCGGTCGCCGAACGGGTACGGGCATGTGAGGAGTGCGGCAACCTGACCGAGGAGCAGCCCTGCGCCGTGTGCCGCGACCCCCGGCGGGATGCAGGGCTTCTCTGTGTGGTGGAGGAGGCATCCGCGGTGAGCCTGGTTGACCGGTCCACCGACTTCCGGGGCCGCTACCATGTGCTCGGTGGCCGGCTCTCCCCGCTCGACGGCATCGGGCCGGAGTCGCTCCGCCTGGACCGGCTGCTGCAGCGGGTGCAGGAGGGTGGGATCCGGGAGGTCATTCTGGCCACCAACCCCTCCATGGAGGGCGAGGTCACCGCCACTTACATCCAACAACTGCTCGCCGGACAGCAGGTGCGGGTAACCCGGCTGGCCAGAGGGCTCCCCATGGGTGGCGATCTGGAGTACGTAGATGGCGTCACCCTGGCGCATGCGCTGGTGGCGCGCCAGGAGGTGGGGTGATGGCCTCCCGCCGGTGGGTGTTTGCGGGAGGCGCCGCGGTGGGTGCCGCCGCCGGGTGGATGCTGGCCCAGCGGCGCCTGGAGACGCACCGGCGGGATCTGTTCAGCCCTCGGCCGCTCCGCCGGCTCGCCGCCCTCGGATTTCTCGCCGGGCAGAGTGATGTCGAGACCGTCCGCCTCCTCCGCGACTACCTGAGCTGGGAGCGCCAGCCGATGCTCCGCCGAAGGGCCGAGACCATCGTGCGCCGGATCGAGGCTACCCTGGTATGAGGCGGAGCCGATGAGCGGTGCCTCGAGCTGGTCCTTCCGGGAAGAAGATGCCCAGCGTATTCAGACTATTCTGACCGGCTTTCTCGCCGAGTCGAACGCCCGCACCACGCTCATCGTGGACCGCACCGGACAGATGGTGGCTACCGTGGGTGAGGCGCCGGCGTTCGACCCGACGGCGTTCGCCTCGCTTACCGCCGCCGATTTCAGCGCCAACGACCAGCTGGCCCGGATGCTGGGAGAGCCGGAATTCGGGGCGCTGTTTCACCAGGGCGAGCGCGAGTCCATGTATCTGGCGGACGTGGCGCGACGCGTCATCCTGGTCGTTCTCTTCGACAATCGCACCACGCTGGGCCTGGTCAAGCTGCGGGTCAAGTCGGCGGTGGGACAGCTCAACCAGGTGTTTACCGACATGTTCACGCGGGATGGCGCCAATGCGCCGGGGGTGGAGTCGGAGTTCCTCGGCGAGGCGGAAGACGAGATAGACAAACTCTTCGGGGCCTGAGGGGGGACGGCAGCGCATGTCGATGATCAACTATGCCTCGCGCGAGATCAACTGCAAGCTGGTCTACTACGGCCCGGGGCTGGGCGGGAAAACCACCAACCTGGAGTTCGTCTACAACAAGGTGGCTCCGACCGCGCGGGGAAAGATGATCTCGCTCGCCACCGAGACCGAGCGGACTCTCTTCTTCGATTTCCTTCCGGTGGACCTGGGAACCATTCGCGGCTTCAAGGTCAAGTTCCACCACTACACCGTGCCGGGGCAGGTCTACTACAACGCCTCGCGCAAGCTCATCCTCAAGGGAGTGGACGGCGTGGTGTTCGTCGCCGACAGCCAGGTTGACCGGATGGACGCCAATATCGAGGCGATGCAGAACCTCTACGAGAACATGACTCAGCACGGGTACGACGTCACCAGAATTCCCTTTGCCATCCAGTACAACAAGCGCGACCTCCCCAACGCGGCGACTATCTCCGAGCTGCAGTCGGCGCTCAACCCGGGGTGGCCGGTCGAGGAGCCAATGAGGCAGCGGCAGACGCCCGATCCCTATCACGATTCCGAGTTTCTGGTGTCCCAGCAAGACGGCCAGTGGATCGAGCGGGCGCCGTACTTCGAGGCGGTGGCCTTGACCGGAGACGGCGTGTTCGACACCCTCAAAGCCATCAGCAAGAACGTCGTCAAGACTCTGGGGTAGGCGGCCGCCATGTGGACCCTGCCCAACATCATCACCATCGTCCGGATCTGCTTCACTCCGGTCATCGCCCTGCTGCCGTTCATCGAGGGGTACTGGCCCAAGCTCATCGCGTTCGTGATCTTCGTCATCGCCGCGGTCAGCGACATCTTCGATGGCCACCTGGCCCGCCGCCGCAACGAGGTCAGCGACATCGGCAAGCTCCTCGATCCCATCGCCGACAAGCTGCTGCTCTTCGCCACGCTGATCCCGATCTACTGGATCTCCCGCCAGCGCCACGACCTCTACGACATTCCCGTCTGGGGAAGCATTCCGCTGTGGGTGTGCCTTCTGCTCATCGGGCGCGAGCTGGCCATGACGGGGTTCCGCTGGTGGGCCATCCGGCGCGGAGTGGTGATTCCGGCCGGCAACGCGGGAAAGCTCAAGACCACCATCCAGAACGTCTTCGTGGGCGCCATCATTCTCTGGTTCGCCTTCCGCGACGCCCGCAAGCCGCTGGGTTGGGAGCACAACGCGTGGGCCGACTACTGGAACCAGTTCCACGGGGGCTTCGTGGCGGTCACGCTGGCGGTCGCGACGCTGCTGACGGTGTACTCCTTCGTCGTCTATCTCTACCGCAACCGCCGGCTCTTTTCCGATCGGGTGCGGTGAAGGATCGTTGCCTGTTTTTACCACAGAGACACAGAGGGGACAGAGATACAACGTTTTGTTGTTGTTCTCTGTGGGCTCTGTGCCTCTGTGGTAAGAAGCCGCACGATCTCCGCCCAGCGCACAGAAGCAGATGAACCTCGAGCTCGTCACCATCGGCACCGAGCTCCTGCTCGGCTTTACCGTGGATACCAATGGCGCGGAGATCGCCCGGAGCCTGGCGGCGTTCGGGGTGCGGGTGGTGCGGCGCACCGCGGTGCCCGATCGCGCCGAGGATATTCGTGACGCGGTGGGCGCCGCGCTCGAGCGCACCGGCGCGGTGCTCACCACCGGCGGTCTGGGTCCCACCAGGGATGACATCACCAAGAAGGTGGTGGCCGATCTCTTCGGCGCGCCGCTCGACTTCGACGAGAGCGTCTGGGCCGACGTGCTGGCGCGCTATGCCAGGGTGCAGCGGTCGCCGGTGGCCAGCAACCGCAGCCAGGCGGAGGTGCCGAGAGGGGCCCTCGCGCTCCGCAACCGGTGGGGCACGGCACCGGGCATCTGGATCGAGGGCAAGCCGGGCCTCGCGATCATGCTGCCGGGAGTGCCGCTGGAGATGCGGATGCTGCTGGAGCACGAGGTGGCGCCCCGGCTCGCGGCGCGGGGCGGAAGCTCGGTCATCCGATCGCTCGTGGTTCGCACTACCGGCATCCCCGAGTCCACTCTCGCCGAGCGGATGGGGGAGATCGAGCGCGACATCGCGCCGCTCACGCTCGCCTACCTTCCCGGCGTCGAGGGTGTAGACCTCCGGCTGAGCGCGTGGGAGCTGCCGCCGGTCGAGGCCGACGCCCGGCTCCGCGCCGCCGCCGACCTGCTGCGGCAACGCGCGGGCGAGCATGTGTACGGTGAGGGAAATACCGATCTCGCCACGGTGGTGCTCGATCTGGCGCGGGCTCGGGGGCTCAGTCTCGGGGTGGCCGAGTCGTGCACCGGTGGGTTGGTCGGGGGGCGTCTCACCGAAATCGCGGGCAGCTCGGATGTGTTCGCGGGCGGCATCGTCTCTTACGGCAACGAGCTCAAATCCGGGCTGTTGGGCGTGCCGGAGAAGCTGATCGTGGCTCACGGCGCGGTCAGCGAGCAGGTTGCCTGCGCCATGGCGCTCGGGGCGGTCGGCGCACTCGGCGTGGATGTCGCGGTGTCGGTCACCGGTATTGCGGGCCCCGGCGGCGGGACCGAAACCAAGCCGGTGGGGACGGTGTGGTTGGGGATCGCCTTGGCAGGTGAGGTGGAGGCCCGGCGGGTCAACTTCGCGGGTATTCGGCGTGAGGTACGGGCGCGCGCGGCGCAGGCGGCGCTGGACCTGATGCGGCGGAAGCTGGAGGCCTGATCCCGGTCACGGAGCCGCTTCGCCGTCTTCGGCTTCCCCTCCGCTTTCTTCTGGCTGCTTCTCCTCCTGATTGTCCTCCTTCTCATCCTCGGAAGAGAACGGACTGGTCGCGAAGTTGAACGAGAGCGAGACAAAGGGGTTGAGGCGGTAGTTCGACTCGCGCAACTGTTCGGGGGTGAGATTCGTGGTGATGGTTTCTCCGACGGTATAGCGCCCGAGCAGTTGGTCCACCCGCGCCGCGGCGACGCCGATGTGGAGACTCAGGTTACGGCGATACACCAGAGTTGGACCGAGTGCCACCACGGGGTTCGAGAGATCGAACCCGAGTCCGCCGGAGAAGCCGAGCGATAAGCCCGGGGAGATGTTCCCGGCGGCGGGGTGCCAGGTGTAGAAGATCGTTGGAACGAAGCGCAGGCGCTCTCGGGTGGAGTCTTGCTCGATTACATAGCGGCCTTGCGTCGCCGTCTCCGC
>JACCQZ010000135.1 GCA_013813875.1 Gemmatimonadales bacterium
TGGAGAGCGACGAGCCGTTCGGCCTCAGCAACAGCATCGGCTTCAACCGGCTGCAGGGAAGCTTCGGCGGCCCGGTCTGGCAGAACCTGACCTTCTTCCTCTCCGGTGCTCTTGAAGGGCAGAAGTCGATCACCAGCGGATTCGATGCGGAACAGACGCCGCTGTTCGTGCAGGCTGGAATCGATACGGTAGTGGCGGTGCCGTCCGCGCTGGGCGACCCGGGGGCGGATACCACCATGGTGCCGGTGTACGATCTCGCCGTTTACCGGGGCGATTGCGGCACCTTCGAGAACAGCGCGAATTCCGATATCGCCAACAACTACGGCCTCGACTGCCAAGGCGTTCGGGTTCCCAACTCGCCCCGTACCACCTACAACCTGCAGGGCAAGCTGAACTACACCTACGGCACCGGTTCGCGACTGTCCTTCAGTGCGCTTGGGAGTCAGTTTCAGGGCCGGACGTTCGTGGAAAACCGGTTCAGCACCGGTAATACACTGACTTACGCCAATCTCTACAATCCGGACGGCCAGCTCGCCTTCCGGAACTGGAGCCGAGTCTACACCCTCAACTGGACCCAGAACCTCTCCAAGTCGGCCGAGCGGGCGCTGGCGCTGGAGAGCTATGTCTCATACCAGCAGGATCGCACGCTCTCGGGACCGATGACCCGGGAGAGCGAGCTGAGCAGCCGGGATCCGTTTGGCGGATTCCTCATCAGCCCCATCGATCACCTCTTCGACTTCGACAACTTCCCGCTCAACGAGGAGCTGATCCAGAACTACCGGGAGAACATTGCCGGCAGCCGGCGCTCGCCCCTCGACCTCGAGAACCGGGCTCAGTACGCCGCCCAGGACGTCTACCGCAACAACGCCTACGGTCTCTACAATCGCGGCTCGGACGGCGGCGATGTCCAATTCTTCGAGAGCGGCATCGCCGGTCTCACCAACACCCGGCAGAGCATGTACCGGGAAAATCGCCTGATCGGTAAGGCCAACCTCGACTGGCAGGTGGACCGCTACAACCGGGTCAAGCTGGGTGGCGAGTTCACCCGCTACGAGATTGACGCCTACTCCCACTTCCTCGACGACCAGATCTTCTCCGATGCCTACATGGAGAAGCCGATCCGGTGGAACGCGTTCCTGGAAGACCGGCTGGACTTGGGCGATGTAGTCCTCGTGGGTGGTCTCCGCTACGACTACTATCACACCCGCGCCTTCCGGCCGGCCACCTTCCCGGCTATCACCTCGCACCCGGTGTTCGCCTCTGAGGGTCCCGAGGCGTTCTTCAACAATCCGGAGCTGTGGAAGCAGGACGAAAGCCACGACTACATCAGCCCGCACATTCAGGTGTCCTTCCCGGTGACCGAGCGGACCAATTTCCGGCTCAGCTACGCGCACCAGGTGCAGGCGCCTGACTTCGGCGTGGTGCTCCAGGGTATCAACAGCGACGTGAATCTGAGCAACACCAACAACTTCTTCGGCAGCGACCTGGACTTCGGCAAGACCATTACCTTCGAGTTCGGCATCCGGCACGCCTTCAGCGACGACATGGTGCTGGACGTTGCCGCCTACAACAAGGACAACCTGGCCAACGCGGCGGGCCGGCTCGTCACCCTGCAGGACGTGACGTCAGGATCCCCCGCCAACATCCGCACCATCACCAACGCCGACTTCGGCAACACCCGGGGCATTGACCTTCGCCTCGACCGCCGCTTCGGCAACCTGTTCAACGGCACCCTGGCCTATACCTTCCAGGACGCCAAGAACACCGGCTCCGATCCGGACTCCTACCTCGACTTCGGATCCCGGGTGCTGAACGCGCTCTCCGGCGGAAACCAGCCGCCTCCGCAGGCGGTTCTGCCGACCGACTTCAACCGCCCCCACACCCTGGCGGTGGCGGCATCGCTCAACTTCCCGGAAAACTGGAACGAGGGAAGCGCGCTGGGCTCGGTGCTGGAGAACTTCGGCGTCTTCGCCACCTTCCGCTACACCAGCGGCACGCCGTACACCCGCTGCTCGCTGGGCACCACGGACCAGGACGTGCTCTCGGGCGACAACTGCGATCGGGAGTTTCCGGAAGGCCTCAACAACTCGCGGCTGCCCTCGTTCAAGATGCTCAACATGCGGTTCACCAAGGGCTTCGCGCTGGGCGGCGTAGACCTGACCGCGTACCTCGATGCCCGGAATATCCTCAACTTCCGCAACATCATTCAGGTCTTTACCCAGACCAACGACATCGTCAATCAGGCCGAAGCTGACGCGGAATTCGACAACAACGCCCAGGAATACCTGGACGAAGCGGTCGCGTCGGGTGTGGGTGTGAGCGAGGATGGCGCCATTGACCTGAGCTTCGGCGGTATAGACGATCCCCGGCAGGGCTGCTCCGAATGGGTCACCCAGGATGGTCTGCCGGCGGCGCCCAACTGCGTCTACCTGATCCGTGCCGAGGAGCGCTTCGGCAACGGAGACGGTTCCTTCGACTCGGCCGAGCAGCGCCGGGCCTCGGATGCCCTCTACAATACCATCCGCGGCACGCACAACTTTACCGGTGAGCCGCGCCGGATGCGGCTCGGCTTCGAAGTGAACTTCTGATCGTCAGTCGCAAGGCCACCGGCTGGTCCGCAGATCGCGGGCCGGCCGGTGGTCCCGTACACCTTTCCAACGAGGCTGCGATGCACTGGTTTTTGCGTACGAGAAGCGTCCTGGTGATAGGGCTCCTCGCGCTCGCGACGGGGGCGCTGGTTCCCGAGACGGCCGACGCCAAGCCCCGGCCCGGGGTCCAGAAGAAGGGCTTCAGACTGTTCGCCCGATCCGGCGGCGCGCTGACGATCAACCGCATCTACTGCGGGCTGCAGTCCAACGGCCAGATCTGCGTGGACTCGCTGAACTCCTCCACCATCGGCGGCGGGTTCTGGCCCAAGGGCACGGCGGACCAATACGTCTTCAACTCCGGCATTCAGGTGGCCGGAATCATCGGGCCGGACGCCAACGCGGAATGGGTGGGGGACACCACCTCGGCCCAGCTCTTCAGCCCCCGCGGCGACGACCACGGCGAAGAGATCCGCCCGATCTTCAACTCCTCCGACCCGGACGACTTCGCCAACTGGCCGGACGCCGCGCGCGTACCCCAGGGCGATGCGTCGGAAGAGCTGTTCAATCCGCTCCTCCGCGGCCGCATCTCCGCGTCGCAGGGCGACGTCTGGTTCGTCTCCTGGGAGGGGAACCCGGCGTTCGCCGCCGGCCGCGAGCATCCGCTCGGCATCCTGGTCGAGCAGCGCGGACTGGGCTACAACTTCCCTTCCGGCAACGAGGACATCCTCTACTTCGTCTACACCTTCTACAACGTCACCGCCAGCGATCCGGCGGCATATGCCGCGGTGCGTCCGGGCATGCGGGAAGTCGTTCAGGAAGCAGGCGTCCGTTTCCAGCAGCTCAACGAGTCCCGGTTCAGCATTGATATCCCGGACGTCGGCTACACCTTGACCAGCCTGTTCGCCGCGTTCGGCGCCGACATGGACGTGGCCGAAGCCGGGGCCAACTATGCCTCGGTGAACGTTCCGTTCTCGCTGGGATACACCTACGAGCACACCTTCAGCCCGGCGGACGGCTGGACCTTCGATCCCGGCATCTTCGGCCCGCCGTTCTTTGCGGGCTCGGGCTTCGTGGGAGTCAAATACCTCCGGAGTCCTGTGGTAGAAGGGGAAGAGGTCGGACTTACCCTCTTCAGCAACACGATCAACGGCGGCGCCTTCGACGACGCCCAGAACGCCACCCAGCTGTACCGTTACCTCTCCAACAACATCAGCACGGCGGCCGGCGACGCGGCCTGCAACACCGGCGACCCGGATGTTACCCGCATCTGCTACATCAACAACGGCGGGTCCGACGACATGCGCTTCTTCCAGGCATCGGGTCCGCTGGAGCTGGCGCCGGGAGCCTTCGGGTCGATCGTGGTGGCCTACATCTTCGCGGCCCCCGTGGCCGTGGGCGACTGCACCGGCCCCGGCACCTGCGACCGCCTGCCAGGCGACCCGACGCGGCTCAGCAGCGTGTCCGCGCTCAGCCAAGGCGCCAACCCGATTGACTCGGTGACCGGTTACACCGGCTTCAGCGATCTCAACGCCGACGGCGAGGTGCAGCAGAACGAGATCAGCTTCGTGCAGGGCTCGCTGCTCGGCAAGGCGATCACCGCCCAGCTGGTGTTCGACAATCAGTTCCTGACGCCCTTCGCGCCTGAGTCGCCCAACTTCTTCCTCATCCCGGGCAGCGATCAGGTGACGGTGGTCTGGCAGCCCTCGGCCAGCGAAACCAGCGGCGATCCGTTCTTTGCGGTCGCGAGCACGCCCACGACGACCACGGAAGACGGCAGCGAGGCCCAGAACCCGCTGTTCGACCCCAACTATCGCCAGCTCGACGTCGAGGGATACCGGATCTACCGCGGCCGGGTGGATTCACCGAACGAGCTCAGTATCGTGGCCCAGTTCGACTATGCCGGCACCTTCATTACCGATTTCCAGGGGCAGGTGAATCCGACGACGGGGTGCGCGCCTGAGCTGGGCATCAACACCGTGACCGTGGACCCGGAGAGCGGCGACACGACCTTCGGCTGCCCCATCGTGTTCGATTCGCTCCAGCCGGGGATAGCGCCAACCGCGAGCGTAGACGTTCCGCTCGTCGGAAACGTCATCCAGCTCCGGCGCGGTCAGGGAGATCGGCTCGCGCTTGCCACCGGGGACGTTCTCCTCGCCCGCACCGACACCGCCACAACGGGCGGCGCGAGCGGCTGCCTTACCGCCGGCAGCCTCGAGGCGTGCAGCCTGCGGGACACGGGGGTGCCGTTCGTCTACGTAGACCGGACCGTGCGGAACAATCTGCGGTACTTCTACTCGGTGACGGCTTTCGACGTCAACTCGATCCAGTCGGGCCCCTCCAGCATCGAGTCGGCCAGGAC
>JACCQZ010000142.1 GCA_013813875.1 Gemmatimonadales bacterium
GTTCCGCCACGCTCTTCGGCACTTCCTCGTAATGATCGAATTGCATGGAGTAGACGGCGCGGCCCTGGGTCATGCTGCGCAGCTGCGTGGAGTAGCCGAACATTTCGGCCAGCGGCACGTCGGCCGCTACCACCTGCGCATCTCCCCGCTGGGTCATCCCGCCGATCTTGCCCCGGCGGCTGGATAGATCGCCGATGACGTCTCCCAGGAAGTCGGACGGCGACACGACCTCCACTTCCATGACCGGCTCGAGCAGGACGGGATGGGCCGCGCGTGCCGCCTCCTTTACTGCCATGGACCCGGCGATCTTGAACGCCATTTCCGAGCTGTCCACGTCGTGGTAGCTGCCGAAGACCAGCGTGGCCTTTACGTCTACCATCGGGTAGCCGGCCAGCACGCCGTTCTCCAGCGCCTCGCGGATGCCGGCTTCCACCGGCTTGATGAACTCCCGCGGGATGACGCCGCCGACGATCTTGTCCTCGAAGACGAAGCCGCCGCCCGGCTCGGTCGGCTCGAAGTTGATGACCACGTGGCCGTACTGTCCTTTGCCGCCCGACTGGCGGATGAACCGGCCCTCGATGTTGGCGACCTTCTTGCGGACGGTCTCGCGAAAGGCCACTTGCGGCTTGCCGACGTTGGCCTCGACCTTGAACTCCCGCTTCATCCGGTCAACCAGAATCTCCAGATGGAGCTCGCCCATGCCGGCGATGATGGTCTGGCCGGTCTCCTGGTCGGAGCGGACCCGAAAGGTGGGATCTTCCTCCTGGAGCTTCTGCAGCGCGATGGCCAGCTTGTCCTGGTCGGCCTTGGTCTTGGGCTCGATGGCGACGTCAATGACCGGATTGGGAAACTTCATCGCCTCGAGGATGATGGCCTTGTCTTCGTCGGAGAGGGTGTCTCCAGTGCGGGTTTCCTTGAGTCCGATGGCCGCGCCGATGTCGCCGGCAAGCACCTCCTCGATCTCCTCCCGCTTGTTGGCGTGCATCTGCAGCAGGCGGCCCACCCGCTCGCGCTTGTCCTTGGTGCTGTTGTAGACGTAGCTCCCCGACTTGAGCGACCCGGAATAGACCCGGAAGAACGTCAGCCGGCCCACATAGGGATCGGTGGCGATCTTGAAGGCCAGCGCCGAGAACGGCTCCGCATCCGAGGCGCAGCGCTCGACGGGGGTGTCGTCGTGCAGCGGCACGTGCCCCTGGATCGGGGGGATGTCCATCGGGCTCGGGAGATAGTCAATAACCGAGTCCAGCAGGGCCTGCACGCCCTTGTTCTTGAACGAGGCGCCGCAGAGCACCGGCACCAGTCCCCCGGCGATGGTGGCCTTGCGGAGCGCTCGCTGGATCTCTTCGAAGGAAAGCTCGGCCCCGCCCAGGTACTTCTCCAGCAACTCTTCGTCGTGCTCGACCGCAGCCTCGATGACCTCGTGGCGAGCCTTTTCCACCCGCTCGCGATAGACCTCGGGGACCGGCATCTCGGTGAAGGTCTTGCCCAGCGTGGCGTCGTCGAAGACGAACTCCACCCGGCGCAGCACGTCTATGTGCCCGGTGAAGAGCTCTCCCGATCCGACCGGAAGCTGAATGGGGTAGGCCTTCTTGGTGAGCCGGTCGCGGATCATGGCCAGACAGCGGTCGAAGTCAGCGCCGACCCGGTCCATCTTATTGGCGAAGATGAGCCGCGGCACGCCGTAGCGGTCGGCCTGGCGCCAGACCGTCTCGGTCTGGGGCTCCACGCCGGCCACCGAGTCGAGCAGAGTGACCGCGCCGTCGAGCACGCGCAGCGACCGCTCCACCTCGACGGTGAAGTCCACGTGACCGGGGGTATCGATGATGTTGATGCGGTGCTGGACCCCGTCGCGAATCCAGAAGCAGGTGGTGGCGGCGGAGGTGATGGTGATTCCGCGCTCCTGTTCCTGCTCCATCCAGTCCATGGTGGCGGCGCCCTCATGGACCTCACCGATCTTGTAGTTCTTCCCCGTGTAATAGAGGATGCGCTCGGTCGTAGTCGTCTTCCCGGCATCAATGTGGGCCATGATGCCGATATTGCGATAGCGATCGAGCGGGGTCTGACGGGCCATGGGTCTTTCGTGCTCCGAACTGGAGGCCCCAACGTGCGGGCTCACCGATCTTAGTAGCGAAAAAGCGGGGCGACCGAGCCCGTCAGAGGGCGAGGAAATACCTCGCCCGACGGTGGTGTCGCTCCGCGCGCATCCGGGCATCTGCCCTGGGATGAGGAAACCCGAAAGGTCTCCACGCGTTGTCGCTGGAGGACCAGAGGTGGCGGGCGAGATCCCGGCACGTGGGTCCGATGTCATCTCGGCGGCTCTAAAACCGCCAAGCCAGGGTAAGCTAGCGAGTTAGCTCCCGATGTCAATTCCGAATGTCCCTGCGCGTCGACCTGCGGGCGTCAGCCGGCCAGTGATACTGAACATGCTGCGTGGAAGACCGCACGCACCCGACGTCCTGCGATTGGGATCTGCTAGCTCCCAGCCGACCGCGGGCCGTACATGATCAGTGCCGTTCCAAACACGCAGAGCGCTCCGCCGAGATAGTCCCAGCGATCCGGCCGGTGGCCGGCAACGCCCCATCCCCACGCCAGTGAGAGCACAATGAACACGCCCCCGTACGCGGCGTACACCCGCCCGAAGTTCGCCGGTTGCAGGGTGGCCACTACCCCGTAGGCAGCGAGCGCGAGCGCCCCGATGAGGGCCAGCCAAGGCGATCGGCCCTCCCGGAGCGAGAGCCACACTAGGTAACGCCTCCGATTTCCAGCAGCCCGGCGAGAAGGAAGTAGGCGATCGAGCGAAGCACCGAAGCCATTGATGTCGGCTACCTCGGGAACGAGTCACGCCTCGGTGGACAGAGCGAGCTGCCGTAAGAACAGAAGACGCAGCAGTCACCCTGCCTCGGGCGAAGGAGGGCGTCACAGGCTGGACAGGAGAGAAGTGCACGCAAGCATTCTGCGGCATGGCTGCGCTGCTGACTGTGCTGCAGTGCGGGCACCGGATCGTTGCCGTTTCGCTGGGCTCGACCATGAATGTATCGTAGTCATTCTCGGCGCAACTCAACAGTGACTCGCATTGGAGATCGCCCCATGACCTACATCACGAGGTAGGATGAAATGCCTCCGGGCGGCACCGACTTTGTCAGGCAGCAGTACGATCAGCTCGCCAAGAAGTACGACCAGAGATGGCGGCACTATATCACAGCGACCGTCGAGGAAACGCTCCGTCGTCTAAGGCTGGGGCCGGGCGACCGAGTACTCGACTTGGGTTGTGGCACGGGAGCCCTCATGCGATCCATCGAGGTTCGAGACTCCTCAGTGTCAACCTGCGGAACTGATCTGAGTCTGGGAATGTTGCGGGAGGCACCAGTGCATTTGCGGTCCACGGTGCCGATCGTCGCGGCCGATGCCGTGGCGCTACCGTTTAGATCAGCAGCGTTTACGGTGGTGGTCTCCACCAGGGAGCTGGCAGTGTCACTCCGGCTCACCTATCGGGTGGCCGGGCATTGACGTAGGGCCGGGCTTAGACTCGGGGAGGGTGGAACGGTGGCGCGAGAACGCCGTGGGGTGCGATCAGGGGGTCCAGGCGCCCGGAGGCGCGGTGGATGAGAGGGACGAGCTGGAATGCCGTGTCGACCTGAGCGATGACCGGAGCCGGTTGGGCGCAGAGCTCGGCGACGGTGCAGCCGCCTTCGACCGGGGCCCCGGCCGGGGCGGCGGTCCGTTCGGTGGGGCTGGGGCGCTCCGGCATGGCACACTCACGCGCTCGCAGCATGCTCCCGTTCAAAGCAGAGCGCGGCCCCGAGGATGGGGTCGAATTGGAGCAGGAGAAGCAACGCCAGGAACACGCGCATACCGTACACTAGCTCCGGGGTGATGCGAGGGCAACGCGATCCGAGCTGGAGGACCGCACTAGCTGATAACGCCGGAGACGTCGGATCGGTTTCTGACCAGGTCCGTTGCCCCGAGAGCCGGCGCCACCCGCATGAGTGACGGTCACCCGTCTCCGGACCAGACCGGTTCAGCCGGCATCGACTCACCCGGTTGGGGCCTTGGTTGGCGCTCCTAGTAACAGTGGTTACATTGGCCCAGTATGCCCGGCCCGATCTGGTGTGTGCTCTCCTACCGGCTCCCGCGCGAGCCGACTCGGCTGCGGCTCGCGGTCTGGCGGCGCCTCAAGCGCCTCGGCGCCGTGGTGCTGCACGACGCCGTCTGGCTCCTCCCCGCCGACGGGGCGACCCGGGAGGCGTTCGAGTGGCTCGCCGAGGAGATCGAGCAACAGGGCGGCACCGCCTTTATCTGGGAAGGCCCGAGCCTGGACTCCAGCCAGGCACAGACGATCGTCCGCCGCTTCCGGGCCGATGCCGACGTCCGCTACGCCACAATCGCCAACTCGGCCCTCGAGCTCTGCCGGGTCGCTGCGCGCGTCCGGCGGGTGAGCGATGCCCAACTGCAGCAGATCCGCCGCCGTCTGGTCGGCCTCGAGCGGGCGCTCCGCCTCGAGCGCCGGTGCGATTACTTCCGCGCGCAGGGGCGGGCCGGAGCGGAGCGGGCCCTGCGTGAGGCGCTGGCCGATCTGGATGAACGGATCGCGATCACCGCGAGGCCCGCAAGCTCCGTGAATCGGTCGGGGAGGCAACGTGCTGTGGGTCACTAGGCCGCGCCCACATATCGACCGCACCGCGTGTGCGTGGCTCATTCGCCAGTTCGTTGACCTGGAGGCCGAATTCGCGTTCGCGCTCGACCCGGAAGCGGCGGCAAAGCTCGGCGGGACGGCCTTCGACATGCGCGGCGTGGAGCTCGGCCACCGGGACGGGCGCTGCTCGTTCGAGAGCATCCTCCGCAAGTATGACCTCACCGACCCAGCCCTCCACGAGATCGCGGCCATGGTGCACGACGCCGACCTCGACGACGAGAGATTCGGCTCACCGGAGGCGCCGGGCCTCGATGCCGTCATCCGCGGGCTCGGGCTCGTGATCCAGGACGACCACGAGCTGCTTCGTGCCACGGACCAGCTCTACCACGGCCTCTATGCTTGGGTCCGCCAGCTGGGTCCCTGACGGGCCGACCCCTTCGTCGTTCCCCCCACAATGCATTCTGAGGTGAGGCATCCTATGCAGGCATATCTTCAACGCTCCCCCCGGCTTGTTCTACACCTGCTCGTCGCCCTCGTCGCATGGATAGCGGCTGCGTGCGGGCCTGCCGACGGCGAGGCACCCAAAGCCCAGGCACCGGCGGGCACGACCGCGGGCGACAATGCGTCGGCCGTAGCGTCCTCAGCGTCAGCCCCGGTCGACTCGATCGACTGGGCGGCCGTGGATCAGGCGCTCGGGCGGAAGGGCGAGATGCAGGCGGGCGGGGTCCATAAGTTCTCCATGCCCCGCAGTGATCTGCGGGTGACCTCCGGCGGCGTACAGATCAAACCCGCTCTCGCCCTGGGCTCGTGGCTCGCGTTCAAGCCGAAGGGGGACGGGGCGGTCGCCATGGGCGACCTGGTGCTGACCGAGAAGGAGTACGACCGGGTCATCGCCCGCCTGCGGGAGGGGGGCGTGGGGCAGACCGCGGTGCACAAGCACCTGCTCGAAGAGTCGCCCCGGATCTGGTGGACCCACGTCCACGCCGAGGGCAACCCGGTCGAAATTGCGCAGACCATCAAGGCGGCCCTCGCCCTTACCGGAACGCCGGCGCAGCGCACGTCCGGCACCTCGTCGGGTGAGAACCCGTCGGGCGGCTCGTCCAGGGCCATCGAGCTCGATACGGCTGCGATCAGCCGGGCGCTGGGGCGCGATGGCAAGGTGAGCGGCGGCGTCTATCAGGTGAGCGTCCCACGGGCCGAGACCATCAGGGCGAGCGGGATCGAGGTGCCGGCATCGATGGGCACCGCAACGGCGCTCAACTTCCAGCCGACCGGC
>JACCQZ010000207.1 GCA_013813875.1 Gemmatimonadales bacterium
ACCTACTTCTGCACCCTCAACGCGAGACTTTCTCCGAGTTCATCTCTGGATCGCTAGGTTCATCTTCTCAAGAACGCTGGCCGGAAGTTGAAGTCCACGCACTTCCTGCCCGGTATCCGCGCTCTAAGCATTCAGGGGCGACGATGACACCTAGCTCACCCGTCCGTGATCGCCCCCAAGCTCGCGCTGGACACCTGCCTGGCATACTTGAAGAGCACTCCGGCCGTGTAGCGGGCTGGCGGAGGCACCCACGCCTCCCGCCTCCGCGCCATCTCGTCCTGGCACACATCCACCTCCAGCAGCCGCTGCTCGGCGTCAATGGTCACCAGGTCGCCCTCCTCCACCAGCGCGATGGCGCCGCCGACCGCCGCTTCCGGCGCCACGTGGCCCACCACCAAGCCGTAGGTCCCGCCTGAAAACCGTCCGTCGGTGATGAGTCCGACCGATTCGCCGAGCCCCGCGCCGATGATCGCGGAGGTGGGGGCGAGCATCTCGCGCATGCCGGGGCCGCCGCGAGGGCCCTCGTAGCGGATGACCAGCACGTCGCCGGGGCGGATACGGCCCGACAGGACCGCCTCGAGGCAGGCCTCCTCGGCGTCGAATACGCGGGCCGGTCCGGTGATGCGGGGAGATTTTATGCCGGTGATCTTGGCGACCGCTCCCTCCGGGGCCAGGTTGCCGCGGAGGACGGCGAGGTGACCTTGGCGGTACATCGGCCGGCCCCACGGCCGGATGACCTCCTGGTCAGCCCGGGGTTCGGCCGGCAGGTCACGGAGGGTCTCGGCCACCGTTTCTCCGCTCACGGTGAGCGCGTCGCCGTGCAGCGCGCCGTGAGCGAGCAGGATGTTCATGACCTGGGGAATGCCGCCGGCGCGGTGCAGATCGGTAGCCACGAAACGGCCGGAGGGCTTGAGATCGCAGAGCACCGGCACCCGGGCCCGGATGGTCTCGAAATCGTCCAGCGCCAGCGGAACCCCGGCCGCATGCGCGATAGCCAGGAGATGGAGCACCGCGTTGGTCGAGCCCCCCACCGCCATGGCCACGGCGATCCCGTTCTCGAAGGCCTCCCGGGTGAGGATCTGGCGCGGCAAGAGGCGGCGGTTGACCGCCCGCACCAGCAGCTCGCCCGAGCGGGCGGCGCTGTCGGCCTTCTCGTCGTCTTCGGCCGCCATGGTGGAGGAATAGGGCAGACTCATCCCCATTGCCTCGAAGACCGACGACATGGTGTTGGCCGTAAACATCCCGCCGCAGGAGCCCTTGCCGGGGCAGGCGTGGCGCTCCACCGCCGCCAGCTCGGCCTCGCTGATCCGCCCGGCGCTGTACTGCCCCACGGCCTCGAAGGCGCTGACTACGGTGAGATCCTCTCCGCCGTGGCGGCCCGGCTTGATGGTACCGCCGTAGACGAAGATCGCCGGAATATTCATCCGGGCGATCGCGATCATGGCTCCCGGCATGTTCTTGTCGCAGCCTCCCACGGCCACGACCCCATCCATGCTCTGGCCGCCGCAGGCGGTCTCGATCGAGTCGGCGATCACCTCCCGCGAAACCAGCGAATACTTCATTCCCTCGGTGCCCATGGAGATGCCGTCGCTCACCGTGATGGTGCCGAAGAGCTGGGGCATCCCGCCGGCCTCGCGAACCGCCGCCTCGGCCCGGCCCGCCAGCACGTCGAGCCCGGCGTTGCACGGCGTGATGGTGCTGTAGCCGCTGGCGATGCCGATGATCGGCTTGTCGAAGTCGGCATCGGCAAACCCGACCGCGCGCAGCATCGCGCGGTTGGGCGCGCGCTGAACGCCGTGGGTGATGGTGGAGCTTTTCAGATGGCCGGGCATGGGGGGAATGTAGGGTGAGAGAGGGGGTGAGGGGTATGGGTTGAAAGTCGAAGGTCGAAGGTCCGGTGTCGAAGGGTCAGGGTGCAGGGGACCTTCGACCTTCGACTTTCGACCTTCTACTCTTCAGCCTGCGCCCACAATCGGGTTAAGCTACAACGTGCCGCTCCTGGTCTGCTCGTCCTGTCATGCTCCGCTGCCGGCGGGTACCGCGCACTGTACGCGCTGCGGACCCGGGAGCCTGGCGTTGCTGGACAGCGACGGCCTGGTTCCCCACTATCGGCCGGCGGAGCAGGAAGGCATCGGGCGTCTTGCCCGCGCGCTGGGCGGCGAGTACCGCGTCATCCGGCTGCTCGGTCGAGGCGGGTTCGCCGAGGTGTACGAGGTGGTGGACGCCAACTTGCAGCGGCGGCTCGCCGTCAAGGTGCTGAGATCCGACCTTCCGTGGAGCCCCGGTGCGCTCTCCCGCTTCAAGCAGGAGGCCCGGGCGATCGCGCGGCTCAATCACCCGAACACCGTTCCCATCCACTTCGTCGGCGAATCCGAGGGCCTGGTGTTCTATGCCATGCCCTACCTCGAGGGGCGCAGCCTGGCCGAGGTGCTGCGGGCGGAGGGTCCCATGCCCAGCACCCGCGTGCTCGCCATCGCCGAGCCGATTCTGGAGGCGCTGCAGCACGCGCACGACCACGGATTGGTGCACCGGGACGTGAAGCCGGCCAACATCCTGATCGAGTCCGCAACCGGGCGGCCGCTGCTGGTGGACTTCGGCATCGTCAAGTATCTCGATGGACCGTCCCACCTCACCGAGAGTGGATTCATCGTCGGCACGCCGCTCTACATGAGCCCGGAACAGGCGATGGGGGAGCACGACGTGGACGCCCGCGCCGACATCTACGGCGTGGGCGCGGTGCTCTTTCAGTTGCTGACCGGCGCGCCCCCGTTCGACGGCAGCGATTCGCGGGAGATCGTCCGCCGGCATCTGACGGAGCCGGTGCCGGTCGCCACGCTCTCCCGCGACGGTATTCCGACCTGGTTGTCCGCCATCGTCGTCCGCTGCATGGCCAAACATCCCGGCGACCGTTACCCCAGTGCCCGGGCGCTGCAGGAAGCGCTGCGCACCGGGCGCGACGGGATGGCTCCCCCCGCCGGCGTTGGTGCGGCCTGGCAGGAGGCGCCGACCCGGTCGCTGCGGCGGGTGCGGCGCCCGGTGCGCTGGTCCCGCTGGCTGGCGGTGGGCGCGGTGCTGCTGCTGGTCCTCGCCGCCCTGCTGATCCGCCCCGAGGCCTCGCTGATAGTGCAGAATCGGCTGACCGAGGCCATCGCGCTCAGCCTGGGCGACACCGGGCTCACCATTGCGCCGGGAGACAGCGCTCGTATCGCGGTCCCGCCGGGGCGACCGTTAGAGGCGCAATGGGCGATGGTACGGCCCGCCACGCGGGACGGCAGGATGCTGGGAGACGGGGTGGAAGGAGCCATTCTCGAGGCCAGCGCGCGGGGCGAGCTTCGCTGGGTGGTGGATGCCGCCAGCGACGGGGAACCGCGGTTTACGCCGCTGGTGGTCAACGGCACCAGCCGGCCGATCTCGGTGGCGGTACTGAGCCGGGACGACAGCGTGGACTGCGGATGCAGCGTGCGCCCGGGCGACTCTCTTCGACTGGGGTACTACCTGCTGGGAGACGAGAGCGCGGTCAGAGTGTCCCACCCGGAAGGGGGACTGGCGCGCTTCGCCCTGCAGGAGCAATCGCTCGATCCGGTAACCGGGGCGGTCACCATCCGGGTGGATTCTTCCTCCCTGCCTCTTTCCCCGATCGCGCCCCGGCGGCGTACCCCGCCCGACCGCGCCAAGCCGAGCGAGCGCGGCGAACGGCGCGACCCGCTCCGCGCCTTCCTTCCCATGCGTTAGCGCCGAGGCACTCGCGTGACCTTCGCCGATGCCCCCGTACCACACCAGCGGTCCCGCCTGCGGGCGGCCTGCCGTTCTCCCTGGATGCTGCTGGTGCTCCTGATCTTCGCGGCGGCAGGGGGATTCTTCCTGCTCACCCGACCCCGGCTCCGGTTCGCCAACCGGCTGGCGGCGCCGGTGCGCCTGGTGTTCGGTGACGACGCCTCGCGTACCCTCGCGCCCGGCGAGACCATCACGCTGTCCAACGCGCGGGGGCGGACCGTGGTGGCAGAGTGGCAGATGATCCGGCCGCTCTCCGCCGACAGTCAGCCGATGGGGGAGGTCATCCGGGGGGCGGTGGTGCTGCGGGGGACGCGGGGCATCGTGGTCGAGACGGCCGACAGCCGGGCAGGCGGCACCGATTACTTCGCTCCGCTCATCACCAACGCCTCCAGCCAGCCGCTGCGGGTGATGGTCAACGCCGGATTGGAGGGTGCCGTGGACTGCGGATGCGCGGTGCGGTCGGGAGCCACGCGAGTGTTCATCGGGTACTACCGGCTCTTCCGGAACAGCACCGTGCTTGCGCGCGACAGCGCCGGCGGCAGGGCGACTTTCCAAGACCTGGGCCCGCAGGTGCTGCGTGCTGACGGAACCCTGGGGCTTCGCTTCGAGGATAAAGATCTGCGCAACCGCCGGACGGCGCCCGTCGCTACTGCTCCCGGCGCCGCCTTGCCCCCAGCGCGGCGCCCGGGGTAACGGCGCCGAACCCGTACTTCTCCCGCACCTTGTCCACCGCCACCGTGAGATCGCGGAGGCGCTGACGCTGGGCCGGCTCGAAGAGATCGGCTTCGGCCGCCACACCGAGATTGGTGGCGGCGATGCCGATCAGGCGTACGCCCCGGTTGCGGCGCCGAACCTCGGCGAACGCCTCCCGAAAAAGCGTCCGGGCCGCCCCGTAGAGCTCGGCGTCGAGATCGGTGGCCGTCTCCAACGTCCGCCGGCGGGTGACGGTCTTGAAGTCGTCGTGCCGCAGCTTGAGAGCGACGGTTCGCGCCACCAGCTGCTCATCCCGCAACTGGCCCGCCACTCGGGCGGTGAGCAGCGATAGGATAGCCTCCAGCTCCACCGGGTCGCCGAGATCGCGGGAGAGGGTGGTTTCGCGGCTCATTGAGCGGGGCAGCCGGTCGGCCCGGAGGGTGCTGCCGCCGTGGCCGTGCGCCCGGAGCTTGAGGGCGCGGGCGTCGCCGCCGATGAGGCGCTCGAGCTCCCGCTCCTGCATGCCCTGCACCTGGTGCACCTCGGTCAGTCCCAGCTCGGTCCACCGCGCGGCCGTCACCGGGCCGACGCCCGGAAGCGCCTTCAGCAGCAGCCCCGCCAGAAACCCCTCTTCCCACCCGGCCCGAACCTCCATCAGCCCTCGCGGCTTGGCGCAGTCGGAGGCGAGCTTGGCGATCATCCGGTTGGGTCCGATGCCGACGCTGCAGTCGAGGCTCGTCTCCCGCCTGATCTCATTGCGCAACTGCTCGGCGATGGGCAACAGCGACACCGGGTAGAGCCGCTCCATGCCGGCGAAGTCGAGGTAAGCCTCGTCGAGGGAAGCCATCACCACGGTGGGAGAGAAGCGCTCGAGCACGGCGCGAACCGCGTGAGACGCGTCGCGATAGTGCACAAACGAGCCCTGAAAGAAGGTGGCCTGCGGACAGAGCCGCACCGCCTCGCCGATGGGCATGCCGGCGTGAATGCCGAACTTCCGGGCGCCGTAGGAGGCGGATTGCACGACGCCGCGCTGGTCACGGCGACCGCCCACCACCAGAAGCTCGAGCTTGCGCAGCTCCGGATAGCGCTGCCGGCAGACCTCGACGAAGAAGGCGTCGAGATCAACGTGCAGGATTCGTCTCATGCACGATCGAGCGGCATGCGATCCCTTGGCCAGAGCTCCCGGCGCGGCCTATCTTCAGCCCATCTACCGACCCCGGAGCAGTCCGATGATGAGCCAGTCCATGCAGGACGCGTTCAACGAGCAGATGAAGCATGAATTCTACTCCTCGTATCTCTACCTCTCAATGTCGGCGTTCTGCGAAGGGGCCAATCTTCCCGGCCTGGCCCAGTGGATGCGCCTTCAAGCGCGGGAAGAGGTGGTGCACGCGATGAAGATCTTCGATCATCTGCTCGACCGCGGCGGACAGGTGCGGCTGCAGCCGGTCGGCGGCCCGCCGGCGGAGTTTACCACCGCGCGAGACGTCTTCGAGCAGGCGTACCGGCACGAGCAGCAGGTTACCGCCAGCATCAACCAGGTGTACGGCCGGGCGGTGGACGAGCGCGACTTCGCCAGCCGGGTATTTCTCGACTGGTTCGTGCAGGAGCAGGTCGAGGAGGAGAAGACCAGCGGTCTTCTGGCGGAGCAGCTCCGCATGGTTGGAGAAGACCGCCCCGGGCTCCTGATGCTGGACCGGGAGCTGGGTCAGCGGCGCGTCGGCGGAACGGAATCGGCGGCGACGTGAGTCTCCGCGCCGGCTTCCTCGGTCTCGGCGCGATCGGCGCGCCGATGGCCGCCCACCTGGCACGCAGGGGACCGCTGGTGGTGTGGAATCGCACCGGCGAGCGGGCCACCGAGTTCTCCACCCGCCACCGATGCCGTGCGGCGCGCACGCCGCGCGACCTGGCAGCCGAGTCCGAGGTGGTGATCACCTGCCTGCCGACGTCGCAGGACGTCGAGCGGCTGCTCGATGGACCCGATGGCCTGCTCGGCGGACTCGAGCCGGGCGGGCTCTTCCTCGACTGCACCTCGGGTGATCCCGCTACCTCGCGCCGGATCGCCTCGCGGCTGGCCGAGCGGGGTGTGACTTTCGCCGACGCGCCGGTGAGCGGCGGCACCAATGGAGCCGAAGCCGGGACGCTGACGGTGATGATCGGTGGGCACCCGGACACGGTCGCCCGCGCGCGGGAGGTGCTGAGCGCGTTCAGCAGCCGGATCGAGCACATGGGCCCGGTGGGGACCGGGCACGCGATGAAGGCGGTCAACAACGCCCTGCTTGCGATCAACATCCTCGCCGCCGGCGAGGGGCTGGCCGCGCTGGTCAAGGCGGGAGTGCCGGCCCGGACGGCGGTCGCGGTGCTCAACCTCTCCAGCGGCCGCTCCTTCGTGAGCGAGGCGCTGGTGCCGGAGCGGGTGCTGAACGGGAGCTGGCCGCGGACGTTCCGCCTGGCGCTGCTGGACAAGGACGTCAGGATCGCGCGCGATCTTCTGGGAGACGCCGGCGTGGCGGGGCCGCTGGTGGATCTGGCCGGCACGCTGCTCGGCCGTGCCCGTGCGGCACTCGGCGAGGACGCCGACTACATGGAGGCGATCCGGCTGGTGGAGCAGGAGGCGGGCGTCGAGATCCGCGGATGAATGGGGAGTCGGCCCACTTGCCGCCGCCCGCGGTACCACTCACTTTCCGACCCTATGCCGCGACAGACGCGATGAACGACTGGGGCTCGACCAATCGGGTGTCCGCCGAAGTGGGCCTGGCCGAAGGCCTCGCCCTCGAGGGCGATCTGCATCTGCTTACCCGCTTCGCGTACCCTCCCGGCCCGGAGACTCCGCTGGAGATGCTCAACCGGACCGAGGCCTTCTTCGCGTTGACGCTGCCTGATGGGGGGGTGGCGTTCGTTCCCAAGGCCCAGGTCGCCGTGGTCGTCTGCCGCGACCAGGCCGCGCTGACCGATCCCGACCGGGTCTCCGCCGCCAAGCTGGTGGAGCTGGAGGTGGTGCTTCGCGGGGGCAACGAGTACCGGGGCCGCGCCACCGCCGAGCTGCACCCGTCACGGTCCCGCGCTCTCGACTATGTGAACGGCCCGGGTGGGTTCTTCGCCATCTGGGGCGACGAGGTCACCTGGTATATCAACAAGTCGCTCGTCCGCGTTATCCGCCCTCTCGACTGAGAGCTCAGTGGCCCGGCTCGACCGCCTGATCCAAGTCATGCACAAGCAGCGCGCCGACGCGCTGCATCTCGTCATCGGCAAGCCCGCATCGCTGGTCACCAACGGGACCGCCCGCGCTATCACCCGCGAAACCCTCAACGACACCCAGATTCAGGGGCTGGTGCGGGAGATCGCCTCCCCCGAGGCCGGGGGACAGATAGGTGGCGGCGGCGCTGTCGCCTTCGGGTACCGGGCCCCCAGCGGTGAGGTGCAGGTAGAGCTCAAGCGCGGCACGGAAGGCACGACCGTGGTGCTCCGGCCTGCCGCTCGGACGCCCGGCGTGCCCGCCGCCGCGCCTCCCCCGGGCCGGAGCGGCGACGAGCTGGCCGAGGCCCGCCGCTCCATCGAGGAGCTGTTCCGGGTGCTGGTAGGGTTGGGTGCCTCCGATCTCCATCTTCGCACCGGCGAGCCGCCACTGCTGCGGCTGCACGGCGAGCTCTCCCGGCATGAACGCCCGGCTATCCCGGCTGAGCGCCTGGAAGCGATGCTGGCCAGCATCATGTCGCCCCGCGAGGTGGAGGAGTTCCGCGAGGCGGGCGACACCGACTGGGCCTACGAGATGGAGGGACTGGCGCGATTCCGCTGCAATGCCGGTCGAGACCGCCACGGCCCGATGGCGGTGTTCCGGGTCATTCCCACCACGGTGCCCAACGCGGACGACATGGGACTGAGCCGCGAGCTGCAGAACCTCAGCTTGCTCACCAAGGGGCTCGTCGTCGTCACCGGCCCGACCGGCTCGGGCAAGAGCACCACGCTGGCGGCCCTGGTGGATCTGGTCAACCGCACCCGCGCCGACCACATCATCACCATCGAAGACCCCATCGAGTTCGTCCACCCCAGCAAGAAATGCCTGGTCACCCAGCGGCAGGTCGGGGTACATACCCGCGGCTTCAAGCAGGCGCTGCGCGCCGCGCTGCGGGAGGATCCCGACGTCATCCTGGTCGGTGAGATGCGCGATCTGGAGACGGTGTCCATCGCCATCGAGACGGCCGAGACCGGTCACCTCGTATTCGGCACCCTGCACACCACCACCGCCGCGTCCACCATTGACCGCATCATTGACCAGTTCCCGGCCGACCGGCAGGCGCAGGTGCGGGTGATGCTCTCGGAGTCGCTGCGCGGTGTCGTCGCCCAGACGCTGTGCAAGAAGGTCGGCGGCGGCCGGGTGGCGGCGCGCGAGGTGCTGCTGTCGATTCCCGCGGTCTCCAACCTGATCCGCGAAGGGAAAACGTTTCAGATCCCCTCCATCATCCAGACCAACCGCCGCACCGGCATGATCACCCTCAACGACGCGCTGATGGAGCTGGTGGACGGCAAGCTGGTGGAGCCGAAGGAGGCCTATATGAAGTCGGTAGACAAAACCGGCTTCGCCGCCGCGCTCAAGGCGAGGCGCCATGATACCAGCTTCCTTGGGGAGGCATGATTTCCGCCCCCATTCTCGTCCTGGTGAACCCGCAGGACATCGTCAACATCGCCGGCGCGGTGCGGATCGCGAAGAACTTTGGCATCGAGCGGGTGCGGTTGGTGGAGCCGGAGGTGTTCGATCCCTATCGGATCGAGGGGATCGCGCACAATACGGCCGACCTGGTGGCCCGGATCGAGATTCTGCCGACGCTGCATGAGGCGGTGGCGGATTGTGTATTCGTCGCGGTGCTCACGGCCCGAGAGCGCGCGGCCAAGCGCCGGACGCTGCGGCCGCGGGAAGCCGCGCTGGAGCTGGTGCAGGAGGCGGGTGCCGGTCCCGTGGCTATCGTCGCGGGGCGGGAGGACCGGGGACTCACCAACGCCGAGCTGGACCTGGGCAGCGCACTGGTGACCATTCCCACCGATCCGCGCCACTCGTCTCTCAACCTGGCCCAGGCGGTGGCGGTCATGGCGTACGAGAGCTGGATCGCACGTGGGGGTGAAGCCCAGCCGCTCAAGCGGCCGCGGCGCCAGGCGGCGCCCGCTACAGCCGCGCAACTGGAGGAGCTGTTCACCGATTGGCGCCGCGCGCTATGGGCCATAGACTTTTTCAAAACCCGGCGCTCGGAGAGTGTGATGCGCTCGTTCCGTGAAGTCGTGCACCGCGCGGAGCTCGATGGACGCGAGGCCTCCCTGATCCGAGCCATGGGCATCGAAGTGGTGCGCTATCTGACCCGTGCCGGCATCGCGGTCGAGACCGGGCGCGACCACGCCGGAGACGGCTGAGCATGGGCCGCTCCAACGCGTACTGGGCGGGAAACCGCTATCCCGACGGCTCCCTGGCGCCCCTGCCCGAGGCCCCGCTGCAGGACCTTCCGCCCGCGCCCGCCGCCCGATTTGGCCTGCTGCGCAGCGGCCTGCTGGCCATAGATGACGTGGTCGAAGTGGTCCGCTTCATGGGTGCCACCTGGCGTTGGGCCTGGGAGTATGGCATGGGCAACCGCAAGCTGTGCTGGCTCCACGTGGTGGGAAACGAGCTGTCAGCCACCTTTACGGTGAGCGAGCTGGAAGAGGACCGCTTGCGAAAGGGAGGTCGGGTACCGGCCGGTCTGCTTCGCGCGTTGGAGCAGGGACAGAAGACCGGTCCGGTCAAGTGGTGCTGGCTGGAATTGGATGACCGGCGGGCGGTGGATTCCTTCATCCGTCTCGCGCGGCGCAAGGCGGAGTGGCTGGCGGAGCGGCCGGTCACCCATCGGAAGACGAGAGCGCGGGCCCAGCCGGCGGCGGCGGAGGACGACGCGAATGAAGCCGAGTGAACGGGTCGGAATAACGTCGTTGCGCCGGGTTGTGTACTTCACTGTGTAAACTATACTTCGGCGCGCCGGGCGGGACACGGAGTGTCACCCCTTCGTGAGGGACCACGGCGCCGCAACCGGTGTACCCGACGATGGTCAACCGAAGCACTCGACGGCCCGCCGCCGGTCGCCCGACTGAGCGGCATCGGATGCCGGGAGCGCCTCTCTCTACAGCGTGAGAACAGCGATAATGCGTACGTTGGCATTCGTGCTCGGCGGCGTCGGGGCCGGCGGACTCGCGGCTCTTCTTGCGCTCGGCTCTCCAACGCCCCAGGCACAGCAGGCTCAGCCCGTCGCCGATTCGATCGCGGCTCCCGTCATCTCCGACACCGGCTCCCTCGAGGGCCCGCGTCAGCCGATCTTCTTTCGCCACGACATCCACGCCGGCCAGTTCAAGATGCAGTGCCAGTACTGCCACTACTCGGTGGACGTCTCCTCCGAGCCGGGAATTCCCACGACCCAGACCTGCATGGGCTGCCACCTGGTCGTGGCGGGCAGCGACAGCAGCAGCCGGCTGGAGATCGGGAAGCTCCGCCAGGCGTGGAACGAGAAGAAGCCGATCGAGTGGGTTCGAGTGCACTTTCTCGCTCGTCACGCCCACTTCCCCCACCAGCGCCACATCAAGGCCATGGGCCCCAACGCCTGCTCCACCTGCCACGGCGATGTCGCCCGTATGCCCCAGGTGTTCAAGGTGAACAACGTGAACAACATGGGATTCTGCATCTCGTGCCACGTGGAGCGGAAGGTGTCGCGGGATTGTACGGTATGCCATTACTGAGAGTACAAGTGACAAACTGAGAGTGACAAGTGACAAGTGTTCAGTGACAAGTGGCTGCAAAGCGGAAAGCACTAGGTGTGAAATCGGAGCAGACTTGCGACTTGTCACTTGCCACCCACTTGTCACTGAGCACTTGTCACTTGTCACTAGTAAGGATTCCGATGTCTGACCAGAGCTCGATCGATCGCCGCCGCTTCCTCTCCGTGCTCGGTGTCTCCACCGGGGGAGGGGCGCTCGCGCTCGGGGGGTGCAGCACCGATCGGGTGCAGAAGCTGGTGCCCTACCTGGTGCAATCCGAGGATCAGATCCCCGGCATCTCGACGTACTATGCCAGCAGCTGTGCCGAGTGCTCCGAGGGGTGCGGCCTTCACGTACGCACCCGCGAGGGCCGGGCGGTCAAGTTGGAGGGAAATCCGGAGCACCCGATCAATCGCGGCAAGCTCTGCTCCCGGGGACAGGCCTCGCTGCAGGGACTCTATAATCCGGGGCGAATCCGGGCGCCGATGGTGCGGGCGGCAAATGGCGGTTTCCAGGAGATCACCTGGGACGACGCCATCGCGCGGCTGGCCGGCAAGCTCACCGAGGCAGCGGGCCGAGTGGGCGTCATCTCGGGGGCGCCGCGAGGCACCTTCTCCGATCTGCTCTCGGAGTGGACTACCGTGCTCGGGGGGCGCCTGGTGCGGTATCAGTCGTTCGATCACGAGCCGCTCCGCGCCGCCAACCAGCGGCTCTTCGGCCGCGCCGAGATCCCGGCGCTCGACTTCGGTCGGGCCCGATATATCGTGTCCTTCGGCGCCGACTTCCTGGACAGTTATCCCGGCTCGATGGAGAACCAGCGGGGCTTTGCCCGCTCGCACGGCTTCGAGGGCCGCGACGTGGCCAAGCTGGTCTACGCGGCACCGCGCCTGGATCTCACCGGCCTCAACGCCGACGAGTGGCTGTCGGTCCCGCCGGGCACCGAGGCCGTGCTCGCCCTCGCCATGGCCAACGTCGTCCTCGCGGAGCGCGGCGGCGAAGGGTCGGCGGTGGCCGCGGCGGTCGCTGCCTATACCCCGCGGATGGCCTCCCAGGAAACCGGCCTTACGGTCGAGGTGATCGAGCGGGTTGCGCGGGAGTTCGCCGCCGCCCGCCCCAGCCTTGCCGTGGGGGGAGGCATCGGCGGGCAGCACGCCGGTGCCACCGAGCTGGCGGCGGCGGTGAATATCCTCAACTACGCCGCCGGAAACATCGGTGAAACCGTGCGCTTCGGCGCCGATCCCGACCGGGGTGATGGCCACGCCGCGCTGGAGCAGTTGGCCCAGGCCATGGCGGGCGGCGAGCTGGCGGTGATCGTGGTGCACGAGGCCAACCCGGTCTACACCCTTCCCAAGGCGGGCGGGTTCGCCGACCGGTTTCGGAAGGTGCCGTTCAAGGTCTCCACCTCACTCTATCTCGACGAGACCGCCGCCCTCTGCGATCTGCTGCTTCCCGAACACCACGCGCTGGAGCGTTGGGACGATCTCCGGCCCCGCGCCGGCGTCTACAGCCTCATGCAGCCGGTCATGGAGCCGGTCTTCAACACCCTCGCCACCGGGGATCTGCTGCTGCAGGTCTCCCGCAAGGTGGGTGGCCCGCTCGCCCGATTCAATGCGCCCTCCTACCAGGAGCATCTGAGATCCCGGTGGCAGGCGCTGGCCACCGAGCTGGGCCAGACCGGTTTCGACGCCTTCTGGCGCGAGGCACTGCAGCGGGGCGGAGTGTTCCAGGAAAACGTGGCCCCCGCGGCGGTCTCACTGTCGCCCGCCAACGTGCAGGCGAGTTACACCAAGCCGGCGTTCGAGGGACAGGGGGAATTCGTCTTCCTCACCTATCCCCATCCGATGCTCCACGACGGCCGCGGCGCCAATAAGCCCTGGCTGCTGGAGAACGCCGATCCGGTCACCAAGATCACCTGGCACTCCTGGGTAGAGGTCGGGCCGGGGACCGCGCGCAGGCTCGACCTGCGGGACGGCGAGATCCTGGAAGTCACCTCGCCGCACGGCACCATCGAGGTTCCGGTCTACGTATATCCCGGTCTCCGCGACGACGTGGTTGCGGTGCCGCTGGGACTGGGACACACCGAGTACGGCGCCTTTGCCCAGGGCCGGGGTGTGAACGCGCTCGATCTTCTGGGCCCGCCCCGCGGCGACTTCGTCACCTATCTCTCCACCCGCGTCGCCGTGCGCAAGACGGGAGGCTACCGGAAGCTCGCCTCGGTGGCCGGGGTGCCGCGCCAGCTGGGACGCGGCATCGCCGAGGCCATCCCGCTGGCCGCGGCACGAAGGGGGCTGACCGTCCAACAGGCGTACATCGAGGCGGGACACGGCAAGCACGAGGTCAACACCGAGCAGGAGCTCGAGGCGGTGCAGGGCTGGGCGGGGGAGCAGCAGGAGGCGGCCACCTCGTACGGCGATTACGCCGGTCAGGAGCCCCAGTGGGGCATGGCGATTGACCTGGCCAAGTGCACCGGCTGTCAGGCGTGCGTCACCGCCTGCTACGCCGAGAACAACATTCCCACCGTCGGCGAGGAGGAAGTGCTGCGCGGCCGGGAGATGACCTGGATCCGGATCGAACGCTACTGGGAGGGGGGCGAGCATCCGGGCGAACCGGTGTCGGCCCGGTTCGTTCCCATGCTCTGCCAGCATTGCGCCAACGCCCCCTGCGAGCCGGTCTGCCCGGTGTATGCGGCGTACCATACGGCCGACGGCCTCAACGGGCAGGTGTACAACCGGTGCGTCGGCACCCGTTACTGCGCCAACAACTGCCCCTACAAGGTGCGCTACTTCAACTGGTACAAGTACAACGAGAAGGCCTGGCCGGAGCCGCTGCATCTGCAGCTCAATCCCGATGTCACCGTACGGGCGCGGGGAGTGATGGAGAAGTGCACCTTCTGCATCCAGCGAATCCGCGGGGCGCAGAACCAGGCCCGGCTGGAAGATCGGCCGCTGCGCGACGGCGAGTTTACCACCGCCTGCGCGCAGGCCTGCCCCTCGGAGGCAATCGTGTTCGGCAACATGCAGGACCCGGCCAGCCGGGTGGCCCGCCTCCGGCAGGATCCGCGCGGCTACCACGTGCTGGAAGACCTCAACGTCCGGCCGGCGATCACCTATCTCGCCAAGGTCCTGCATTCGGCGGAGGCATAACCGATGGCAGCCGTAGTACCTCCCCACTCCGCCGTGCCCGACGCGCACGTCATCACCCAGACCCACGCCGAGGTCACTCGGGACGTCGTGGCCACGCTGGAGCGGCCCAGCCGGGGCTACCTGCTCCTGCTGTTCGGCGCCGTGTCGCTCTTCCTGATCGGCCTGCTCACCTTCCTGGTGCTGATCAAGGACGGTCTGGGCCACGCCGGATATCAGCCGCCGATCTTCTGGAGCGTGTACATCACCACCTTCGTCTTCTGGGTGGGTATCGGCCACGCGGGCACCCTGATCTCGGCGATTCTCTTTCTGTTCCGTTCTCCCTGGCGAACCGCGGTCTATCGCTCCACCGAGGCGATGACGGTATTCGCGGTCATGACCGCGGGGCTCTTCCCGATCATCCACATCGGCCGGCAGTGGATCTTCTACTGGCTGCTGCCCTATCCCAACCAGCGGTACCTGTGGCCCAACTTCAAGTCGCCGCTGATCTGGGACGTCTTCGCCATCCCCACCTATCTCACCGTCTCAACCACCTTTCTGGTGTTCGGTCTGGTGCCCGACGTCGCCGCGGTGCGCGACAAGGTGAGCGGCTGGCGCAAGTCGGTTTATACCATCGCCTCGGTGGGATGGCAGGGAACCGACAACCAGTGGCGCCACTACTCCCGCGCCTACCTCTATCTCGCCGCGCTGGCGACGCCGCTGGTGTTGTCGGTACACTCGGTGGTGTCCTGGGACTTCGCGGTGTCCATCGTGCCGGGATGGCACGGGACCATCTTCGCGCCCTACTTCGTGGCCGGCGCCATCTACTCGGGCATCGGCATGGTGCTCACCCTGATCATCC
>JACCQZ010000218.1 GCA_013813875.1 Gemmatimonadales bacterium
ACCAGCCTCCACGGCAGCGCCTGCTTGAGGCGGAACAGCATTCCGGGCTTGGCCGGCGCGTTGCCGCCGCCGCGGTGGATCTGCTCGAGAATGCGAGGCAGGAACTCGTACCAGCCGTCGTTGGGCCCCATGCCGTGGAGCGCGAACACGACTACGCGCGCGTTGGACGGGGCGGCGTCGAGCACCCGGCCCAGGGCCTCGTCGGCGGACGTGTAGCAGTCGTCCAGGCTGCCTTCCAGGACCGCACGGGTGGGCGCGTTATCTACGCGCTCGATCTGCGACAGGTCCCACAGGTAGTGCGGGCCGCGATGCACCAGGCCGAACACGCCCAGGAACAAATCGAACCGATCGTGCGTCAACAAGTCGCGGCAGATATCGGCAAACTGCCGGTTCCCTTCCAGCACCTCCTGACGCTGGGCCAGCAGCGTCGCGACGTCCTGCGGGCCGAAGACCTCCGGGGTCATGCGGGGCTTACCGTGTCGCTCCGAGAGCTGTTCCCACAGTTCCGACGGGAGCGCATTGTGTCCAAAGTCGTCGTGGCACTGCCACCCGTTCAGCACCGTCATGTTGGGCCGCGCCGGGAGCGAGCTCGCGTACGGCAGGTCGAGGATCGCGAGGCGGTACGACGGGTCGAGCGACAGCCAGAACGGCTGCACCGGCAGCCAAGCGGGGCCGATGTGCTGGAGGCGCTGGCGGTCGGGGTTCCAGATCTTGCTGAAGTACCAGGCGTGCTCGCCCAGGCGCAACCCGCAGAAGAACGTGGACCAGACCAGACTGAGGAAGTGCGGCGGCTCCGTTTGCAGCCGGCCCCAGCGTCCCTGCTGGCGCAGCCGGGCCAGGTTCGGCATGCGGCCGTCCGCCACCAGCCGGTCCACCACATCGATCTCCGCCGCATCGAGACCGATGAGGATGATGGGAGGAGTGTCGCTGGTACCTTCAAGGGGCATGTAGAGCTTTGGGTAAGGTTGAGACTGCAATGTAGCATCGCCGGCCGCAGGGTTCGATGTGCGGTCCGTTAGGCAGATCACGTTGCTCACGATAAGGAGGGGGCCAGGGTGAGGTTTCTCCTTATATTGCTGAGCATCGCGGCGATATGTGGCTTGACCTGGATCGTCAGCCTCCCAAACAAGGCTGAGTGTGTCGCCAGCGGTCGCGCCGTCGACCCAACAGAACGCCACTGCAAGGCCGCCGGTAGCTATCAGCAGTTGCAGGTGCACGCGATGTTCCACGCGACCGAGGTGGGTCTCGGCGTCGCAATCCTTGCGGTCAGCGGCTACGGCATTCGGCGTGCTCTGCGGCGACGAGGGCCGCGTCGCCGCCAGGAGGGATATAGCTCCGAGGATTCCCGCTCACCCTTCCCCGGTCGTCGAGGCCGCCTTCTTACCCTGCGCGGTGACGACATACAGCCCGCTATATTCGGGCATGCTCCCCCCAACAACCGAAGCCTTCCTCGCCGAGCTCCACGCCGCCGTCGCCCTGCTCGAGCGAGTCGTCGCGGACCGGACGCTCCTCGCCGACATCCCCGCCGCCGACCGTCACCGCCTCCTCCAGGCCGCCGGCCACGTCTATGCTCCCGACGCGGTCAGCCGGCGGCAGCTGGTGCGCGCCGGCGCCCGCCGCCGGAAGACGGAGCGCGTCGAGCGCGAGGAGTCTCTCCGCGACCGCACCGGGATCCGCACCCTGCGGCGCAACCCGGTTTTCACCTCGCCCAACGTCTTCCCGCCGGTTGCGGCCGGGGCGTTCGCGGCGGAGGATGTGCAGGCCCCCGAAGCGCCGCGGGAGCCGGTCGAGCGGCAGCACTGCTACGTCTGCAAGACGCACTTCACGACGTTGCATCATTTCTACGACCAGCTCTGCCCGCCGTGCGCCGAGTTCAACTTCGCCAAGCGCACCGAGCTCGCCGACCTCGGCGGCACGGTGGCGCTGCTGACGGGCGGGCGGGTCAAGATCGGCTACCAGGCGGGGCTCAAGCTGCTCCGGTCGGGCGCGCATCTCATCGTGACGACCCGCTTTCCCCGCGACTCCGCTGCCCGCTACGCGCGCGAGCCGGACTTCGCCGAGTGGCACGGCCGACTGGAGGTCTTCGGCCTCGACCTCCGGCACACGCCGAGCGTCGAGGCGTTCTGCCACGAGCTGGTGGCCGCGCGCGGGCGGCTCGACTTCATCGTCAACAATGCCTGCCAGACCGTCCGCCGTCCGCCCGCTTTCTACTCGCACATGATGGCCGCCGAGCGCGCCGCGGCCGACTCCCTGCCGTCACCCGCCCGCGCCCTCCTCGGCCGCTGGGAGGAATGGCGCAACGCGCACCCCGCGCTCGGCGGCCGCACCGGCGTCGGCCCCGCCG
>JACCQZ010000220.1 GCA_013813875.1 Gemmatimonadales bacterium
TGCGCTCCTCGAATGCCGGCGAACCGAGACGGATCGTGCTTCCCGAATGATAGCAGGGGTCAGAGAGCGCTCCCTACTCCCACTCGATCGTCGCCGGCGGCTTCGAGCTCACGTCGTACACCACGCGGTTCACGCCATCCACCTCGTTGGCGATCCGATTCGACACCCGGGCCAGCACCTCCGACGGAAACGGAAACCAATCCGCGGTCATTCCGTCGCGGCTGGTGACCGCGCGCAGCGCGATGACCTGGTCGTAGGTGCGGAAATCCCCCTGCACCCCGACCGAGCGGATCGGCAGCAGCACCGAGAACGCCTGCCAGATGTCGTCGTAGAGACCGGCGGCGCGGATCTCCTCGATGTAGATGTGGTCGGCGCGGCGCAGGATCTCGAGGTTCTCCGACGAGACCTCGCCCAGGATCCTGATGGCGAGGCCCGGTCCCGGAAAGGGATGCCGGCCGACCATCTCCTCCGGCAGCCCCAGCTCCCGGCCCACCTGACGCACCTCGTCCTTGAACAGCTCGCGCAGCGGCTCCAGCAGCTGGAAGGGGAGCCGCTCCGGCAGGCCACCCACGTTGTGGTGGGTCTTGATGGTCGCCGAAGGTCCACCGTGGGGAGACAGCGATTCGATCACGTCGGGGTACAAGGTGCCCTGCACCAGAAAGCCGACATCCGTCCCAACCAACTTGGCCTCGGCCTCAAACACCTCGATGAAGGTATGCCCGATGCGCCGGCGCTTTTCCTCCGGATCTTCGACCCCGGAGAGCCGCTCGAGAAACCGCGCGCTCGCGTCCACCACCCGGAGATCGATTCCGAGATGGCGCCGGAAGGTCGCCTCCACCTGCTCCCGCTCGTGCAGCCGGAGGAGCCCGTGGTCCACAAAGATGCAGGTGAGCCGGCTTCCGACGGCACGGTGAACCAGCACGGCGGCGACCGAGGAATCCACTCCGCCCGACAGGCCGCAGATGACCCGGCGATCGGGCCCGACCAGATCGCGGACCTTGGCCACCTCGGTCTCGACGAAGTGCCCCGCCGTCCAGTCCGGGGTGCAGCCACACACCTCGAAGAGGAAGTTATTGAGCATCTCCCCGCCACGCGGAGTGTGCGCCACCTCCGGGTGGAACTGCACGCCGAAGAGGGGCGACTCGGAGTGCTCGATCGCGGCTATCGGCGAGTTGGCACTCGACGCGGTGACCCGGTAGCCGGGCGGCGGCACGTCCACGTGATCGCCGTGGCTCATCCAGACCGGCGTCTCTTCTCCCTGCCCGAAGCCGCGGAACAGCCGTCCGCCTTCGACTCTCACCGTCGCCCGGCCGTACTCCCGCCGGTCGGCGCGGGTGACCTTCCCGCCCGCGAGGTGGGCCAGGAGCTGCATGCCGTAGCAGAGGCCCAGCACCGGGGTCCCCAGCCGAAGCAGCTCCGGATCGGCGGTCGGGACCCGCTCGCCGTAGACCGAGCTGGGGCCACCCGAAAGAACGATTCCCTTGGGCCGCCACTCCCGGATCCAGTCCACGCTGCGCGACGGCGGGTGGATCTCGCAGTAGACGTGGGCCTCTCGCACCCGGCGGGCGATCAGCTGGGTGTACTGGGAGCCGAAGTCGATGATGAGAATGCCGTCGGGATGCTGCCGCATCAGGGTGACATCCGTTCCGATCCGAACAACTCTTCCACGGTTTCTCTGGGACGCGCGATCCACCAGCGTCCCCCGTCCACCACCGCTTCGGCCGGGCGCGGGCGCGAGTTGTAGTTGGATGCCATCACGAATCCGTAGGCGCCTGCGCCGAGCACGGCGAGGTCGTCGCCCGCATCCAGGCCGGGAAGCAGGCGGTCGAGCGCCAGGAAGTCGCCGGTCTCACACACCGGCCCGACCACGTCCACCCGGTGCGCGGGGCGGCCGCGGGTCTCCAGCTCGACGATCTCGTGGTAGGCATGGTAGTGGCTGGGACGCACCAGGTCGTTCATCCCCGCGTCCACTACCACGAATTGCTTTCCGCCGGACAGCTTGCGGTAGAGCACCCGGGTGAGCAGCACGCCCGCGCTTCCCACCAGAAACCGTCCCGGCTCCAGATAGACGGTCAGACCGGTGGGGGAGAGCAGCGGGGTGACCGCGGCCGCGAACTCCGTGGGATCCATCGAGGCGTCCTCGCCGTATCGAATGCCAAGTCCTCCGCCGATGTCTATCACCCGGATCGTGGCGATGCCCGCCGCGCGGATCCGAACGATCAACTCGAGGAGTCGGCGGATGCCCTCGCGAAAGGGTTCGGTGTCCACCAACTGGCTTCCCAGGTGCATGGCCAGGGTGGTGAGCTCCAGCCGGGGGTGCCGCGCGATCAGTTCCGCCGCGGCGATCACCTGGTCGCTGGGAACGCCGAATTTGATGCCGCTCTTGCCGGTGGAGATGTAGGGGTGGGTGACGGTGGTGACGTCGGGGTTGACCCGGATGCCGACCGACACCGGGCGACGCTCTTCATCCGCGATCCGGGCGAGCAGCTCGAGCTCCTCGAAAGACTCGACGTTGAGATGGCCCAGCCCCGCACGGACTGCCGCGCGCAGCTCTTCGGCGGTCTTGCCCACCCCGCTGAAGACGATCCGCCCCGCGGGGAACCCCGCCGCCAGCGCGCGCGCCATTTCTCCGGCGGATACGATGTCGGCGCCGGCCCCGAGATCGCGAATGATGCGGAGCACCGCCAGCGTGCTGTTGGCCTTGACCGCGTAGCAGATCCGGTGGGGCAGCGCACTCAGCGCGTGGTCCAGCGCATGATATTGAGCCCTGATGGCCTCGGCGTTGTACACGTACACCGGGGTGCCGGCCGCCTCGGCAATCTCCGAGAGCCGCACCCCTCCCAGCGCGAGCGAACCCTGCACTCGCTCCAACCCGGCATCGGCGAAGAGGGGGAACTCGATGGCGGAGTCGCTCAGTACGCCTTTGCCCACACCGCCTCCGCCACGCTGGGGCGACCGCACCACATGCAGACGACCGGCGGTTCCGGTGAGCGAAACTCTTCGTCGGGAAGCACCCGGATGGTGGCCTTGGTTCGTTCCTTGATGTCCGCCTCGCATTCTCCCGAGCCGCAGAAGCCGGCGTAGACCAGGCCGCCGGGACCCTCGATGTGCGCCAGAAACTGCTCTTTGGTGGCGTTGCGGATGCTGGCCGCCTCACGCCGGGCGCGCGAGGCCTCCAGCAGATCGTGCTGCATCTGCGCCATCAGTTCGATGATGCGGACGGGAAGGCCCGCCAGAGGCAGATGCTCCTTCTTTCCTCCGGTGCGCCGGGCGAGCATGACGGCCCCGGCGGCGACGTCGCGCGGCCCGACCTCGAGCCGGAGCGGAACTCCCCGCCCCTCCCATTCATAGTACTTGGCGCCGGGCTTCATTCCGTCGCGGGCGTCGAGATGGACCCGAACGCCCGCCGAGACGAGCTCGCGCCGGACCCGGTCCGATGCCTCCAGCACCGCCGAGCGCTCCTCATCGGTCCGATAGATCGGCACGATCACCACCTGGTACTGGGCCAGGCGCGGCGGGCAGACCAGGCCGGCATCGTCGCCATGGATCATGATGAGAGCGCCGACCAGCCGGGTGGACACACCCCAGGAGGTGTTCCACACATGGTCCAGATCGCCGGACGCGGTCTGGAAGGTGACCTCGAAGGCCCGGGAAAAGTTCTGCCCCAGGTTGTGGCTGGTACCGGCCTGCAGCGCCTTGTTGTCCTGCATCAGCGCCTCGCAACTGTAGGTGCGGAGCGCTCCGGCAAACCGCTCGCTGTCGGTCTTCCGGCCGGTGATCACCGGCATCGACATCCACTCTTCCATGAAGGTGCGGTAGACTCCGAGCATCCGGCGGGTCTCCTCTTCGGCTTCCGCCTCGGTGGCGTGCGCGGTGTGGCCCTCCTGCCAGAGAAACTCGGTGGTGCGGAGGAAGAGGCGGGTGCGCATTTCCCAGCGTACCACGTTGGCCCACTGATTGATGAGCAGCGGGAGGTCGCGGTAGCTCTGGATCCACTTGGCGTACATCGCGTAGATGATCGTCTCCGACGTGGGACGGATGACGAGCGGCTCCTCCAGCTCCTTTCCGCCGCCGTGGGTGACCACCGCCGTCTCCGGCGCGAACCCTTCGACGTGCTCCGCCTCACGGGAGAGGAAGCTCTGCGGGATGAACAGCGGGAAGTAGGCGTTCTGATGGCCGGTGTCCTTGAACATCTGGTCCAGGGCCCGCTGCATCTGCTCCCAGATGGCATAGCCGTTGGGCCGGATCACCATGCACCCGCGCACCGGGCTGTAGTCCGCGAGCTCCGCGCGCGCGATCAGCTCGTTGTACCAGGCGCTGAAATCGGTGGCGCGAGTGGTCAACGCCTTGCTGTCCGCCATCCTCGTCTGCTCCCTCTGACTCATCGGCATCGGTTCACGGTTTGCTACTTCGCTCTTTTTTCACCACAGAGACACAGAGGACACGGAGAGAGAGCTTCGTGGGTGTGCTGATGACCACCAGCCGTTCTCTGTCACCTCCGTGCCCTCTGTGCCTCTGTGGTGAAAAAAAGCACCTCATCTCCCCTGGCAAAACACCTCATCCCCGCAGCGCCTCGAGCAGCCAGGCGCCAACGGCATCACGACGCACGGCCGATTGGGTCTTGGCGGCGAGATCCTTCACCACCAGTTCGCCCCGGGCGCGCTCGTCCGGCCCCAGCACCACGGCGAGGCGAGCGTTGCGCGCGTCGGCGAGGCGGAGCTGCTTTCCCAGCGGCTGTGGGCTCAAGGCATACTCTACGCGCAGCCCGGCGTCCCGCAGCTCGTGGGCCAGGGCCAGCACCTCGGATGCATCCTCCTCGCCGATTCCCGCGAGGAAGACGTCGATGGCGGACTGGTCGCCGGGGACCAGTCCGCGGTCGCGCAGCAGCTCGGTCAGCACCACGTCCCCCAGGCCGAATCCCAGCGCGGGGAGATCCACTCCGCCGAGCGCCTGCAGCAGATTGTCGTAGCGCCCGCCGCCGCAGATGGCGCGCAGCTCACCCCGGGCGTCGAACAGCTCGAACACGGTGCCGGTGTAGTACGCCAACCCGCGGACGATGGTCAGGTCGAGATCCACGAACTCGGCGAGACCCATGGCCTCGAGCGCCGCGAGCGTGCGCCGGAGCGGCTCAGCGGCCCCAACCGCATCGCCGAGCCCTGCCGCCGCCTCGCGGAATGCGTCCCAGGTCCTGACACCGGACAGCGTGAGAAGGCGGCCGATCGCGTCCGGCCCAACCGCGGCATCGCGGAGCCTGCCCACCGACACCTCGCGCGGCGCCCGGCCGAATTTGTCGAGCACCTGATAAGCTACCGCGACCTGTGCCCGATCGAGCCCCAGCCCCGCCAGCAGCTCCGACAACACCCGGCGGTCCGACACCCGCACCCGGAAATCGCTCGGTCCGAGCCCGAAGGCGCGGACCGCATCGACCGCCAGCGCGATGATTTCGGCGTCGCCGATCGGACCGGGCTCTCCGATCAGATCGCAGTTGAGCTGAAAATGTTCTCGCAGCCGCCCCCGCTGCTGCCGCTCGTAGCGGTAGAGTTGCGGAATCGAGAACCAGCGGATCGGCTTCCGCAGTCCGTTGGCGCGGGCCGCCACCATGCGCGCCAGTGTCGGCGTCATCTCCGGCCGGAGCGCGACCTCCCGCCCACCCTTGTCGGTAAAGTTGTACAACTGGGTGACGATTTCCTCACCGCTCTTGGCGGTATACAGCTCCAACGGCTCCAAGGGTGGCCCGTCATATTCCTGAAACCCGTACCGCGTGGCCACGGCCCTCCAGGTCCCGAAGAGGTGAGTGCGCAGCGAGAACTCGTCAGGGTAAAAATCACGAAAGCCCGGCAGGGGGAGGGGGGGCATGGGGGTATGATACTTGGAGGATGGTCTAGTACAAAGTGCTGAGTGCTGAGTGCTTGGTGGGTGACAAGTGGCCAAGTGCGGGAGTGGAACACCGCGCGACAAACTTCGACTATCGCACTTTCCACTTGCCACCCACTCAGCACTCAGCACTCAGAACCTTCATCACATCTCCCACCGTATGAAACGACCCCGTCACCAACACCGTCCCCGCACCGTCCTGCACCGCCTTGAGCGCCTCGTGGAATTCGGGGATCAAGGTCCACACGGCGCGGGGAGAGGGACGGGAGGGGTCCTGAAGCCACCGGCGCAGCCAGTCCATGTCCCAGCCGCGTCCGGCGGCGGATGGGGCGATGGTGAGGACGCCTCGGTCGATGGCACGGTCGAGCTGGACCAGCATCTCCGGCCATTCCTTGTCTCCCAGAATGGAGACCAGCGCATGGATCGGCCGCCCGTCGTGGCCGGCGTCGAGCGCGGCGGTGAGAGCCCGCATGCCATCGGGGTTGTGGGCCACATCGAAAAGCCACTTGCCCCGGCGGTCGAGGCGGCCGGGGATGCGGGCGGCGCCGAACCCGGTGGCGAGCTGCCGGGCGCTCGGCCGGTAGCGCGTCGGCAGGGCCATGAGGATACCGTGGGCGACGGCGGCATTGCGGCGCTGGTGGGGTCCCGCCAGGCTCAGCGGCCCGCACCACTCATAGTCGGGAGGAAGCACCCGGATGTCCGCGCGCCCTCCGCGGCGGGCCACCGCGCGCCGGGCTTCGCGGCGAAGCACCTCCACCAGCACCGGATCACGCTCGCCGACCACGAAGGGCACCCTGGGCTTGGCGATCCCTGCCTTCTCGCAGGCGATCTTCTCCAGGGTATGGCCCAGGTACTTCATGTGGTCCCGCTCGATCTTCGTCACCGCGCTCACCAGCGGATGAACCACGTTGGTGCTGTCGAGCCGCCCGCCGAGTCCCACCTCCACCACGGCGATCTCGACTCCCCGCGCCGCGAAGTCGGCGAACGCGAGCGCGGTGCTGGCCTCGAAGAAAGTCGCCCGCCGCTCCAGGATCAGCGGCCGCAGCCGCTCGGTCCACATGGCCACCGCCGCCTCAGAGATCGGCACGCCGTCCACCCGGATGCGCTCGCGAAAAGAGACCAGGTGCGGCGAGGTGTAGAGTCCGACCCGCCATCCCGCCTCCCGCAACGCCGCCGCCACCAGAGTGGAGACGCTTCCCTTGCCGTTGGTGCCGCCGATATGCACGCTGGGGATCACCTGGTGCGGGTTCCCCACCGCGAGAAGCAGGGCGCGGGTGGTGGCCAGCCCGAACTTGATGGTCGTGGTCCGGGGGAAGAGGAACTCGAGGGCCTGATCGTACGCGAGGGTCAATGGGTGATCCCGGGTTCTGTCCGCGGCTCCGGCGGAGCGGGCATCTGAGTCTGCGGCTCCGGCGGAGGCAGCTCTCCCTCCGGTCGCTGCAGGCCGCCCTTGGGCGTCCGTCGCCGCGAGGAAATGACACGGCCTGACGCTCCCTGCGGGAGAGCTACCTCCACCTGCGCCCGTGGGTCCCGGACAAGAAGCGCGGCCCGTGCGCTGGCACAGCACCCCGGCTGCTACGCCTTCCCGGTAGCTGCGGGGCGGGCGCTGGAGGTGGCGTGCCCGGCGGGAGCGTCAGGCCGTGTGATCTGCTCGCGCGACGGACGCCCAAGGGCGGCTTGCAGCGACCAGAGGGCGCGTCGCCTCCAGCGCCCGCCCGGCGAGACAAGCGCCACCTCCAAGGCCCCAACGCCAACGCCCCACCCAGCGGACTCGTCAGGTAGGGCGCAGGAACCGCGATCCATTCGGCCTCAGCTCAGCTCTGCCTGCTCCGCCACCGGCCGGTGCCCCTGCATGTGCCGTAGAAGTCGGGCCGTCGTGTCCCGGAGCGACGCCCGGGGCACCACGTCGTCGATCTGCCCATGCTCCAACAGGAACTCCGCCGTCTGAAACCCCTCGGGCAGATCCTGCCCGATCGTCTGCTTGATGACCCGCTGCCCCGCGAACCCGATCACCGCGCCCGGCTCCGCCAGAATGACGTCGCCCTGCATCGCGAAGGACGCCGACACCCCGCCGGTGGTCGGATCGGTAAGGATGGAGATGTAGGGAATGGACTCGCGATGCAGCTGCGCGATGGCGGAAGAGGTCTTGGCCATCTGCATCAGCGAGAGCACCCCCTCCTGCATCCGCGCGCCGCCCGATGTGGAGACGATGACCAGCGGCACCCGCTTCTCGTGCGAGCGTCTGGCCAGCCGGGCGATCTTTTCTCCTACCACCGAACCCATCGAGCCGCCCATGAATCCGAAGTTCATCACCCCGAGATTGAACAGCAGCCCTTCGATCCGACCGGTGCCGGTGTAAATCGCATCCGCCTCCCCACCCTTCTTGCGGGCCGCCGCGAGGCGCTCGGGGTAATTCTCGAACTGCAGCGGATCCACCGACCGCAGCGGGCCGTACAGCTCCCGCCACGTTCCCGCGTCGGTCAACAGGTCAATGTACTCCTCCGCGCCGATCCGCCGATGCCGTCCGCACTCCGGGCAGACGTTCAGCGCCTTCTCGAATTTCTCCCGGATATCAACGTGTCCGCAGCCGTCGCACTTCTCCCACGCATCGGGCGGTATCTCGAGGCGTTCGCGCTGCGACGTCCGTGGCTTTCGCTCTTTCTTAAACCATGCCATCACGGCCATAGGAGTGGAGGTCACCGGGTGAGGGAGCAGTCAGAGTTGTCCGGAACCTTGAAATCTCTGCGTTCCCTGCCTCCGGCGCCAGGCCCCTCCCGCTAAGCCACCGTCAGATATCAGGATAGCCCGACTGCCTGGAGTCCCATGCCACCCGGAAAGCAAGCCCCAGGCACACCGAGCAGATGATGAAGAAGGACCCCCCGTAGGAGAAGAAGGGCAGCGGAATTCCGGTGATCGGCATCAGATTCACCGTCATGCCCACGTTCTCGAATACGTGGGTAAACAACAGGCCGAGGATACCGAACGTCACCAGGCTGCTGAAGGGGTCGGTGGCCCGGCGGGCAATGCGCAGCAGAGTGAGGAACAACAGCAGGAAGAGCCCCAGCGCCACCACCACGCCCACGAATCCCAGCTCCTCTCCCACGATGGGAAAGACGAAGTCGGTATGCTGTTCCGGCAGAAAGGCGAGCCGTTTCTGCGGTCCTTCGGTGTATCCGGTGCCGAACCATCCCCCCGAGCCGATCGCCACCCGCGACTGGATCGCGTGGTAGCCGGCAGCGCGCGGATCCACCTCGGGGTTGAGGAAGGTGAGCAGGCGGTTCTGCTGATAGGGGGCGAGCCGCTGCCAGAGCGGAAGCGCGATGGCGCCCATGACCACGTTGAGAAACCAGATGACCAGGGAGTCGGAGAGGTACGGTCGCCAGGCCACCAGCAGCGCGGTGAACAGCACGATATACGCGCCCCAGGCCCAGTTGCTGAACGCCAACAACAGGCTCAACACCGGCGAGGCCAGGAGAAACATGAGCCGGGGCCGGATGCCGGCCCAGAACAGCATCGCGAACGCGATACCGATGAAGACGATGGCACTGCCCAGATCGGGCTGCTTGAGTACCAGGAGGAAGGGCACTCCGACGATCAATCCCGGTACCAGAAGATCCCCCAACGAGCGGGGCGGCTCCTTTCGGCTCGACAGATAGCGCGCCAGCATCAGCACCGTCGCTACCTTGGCCAGCTCCGACGGCTGGCCGATCTGCTGTCCCCCGACCGAGAGCCAACTGTTGCTGCTCTGGGCCGTGCCCGCCCCGGTGCCGATGACGAGGACGACGCCGAGCAGGATGAGACTGAAGCTGTAGGCCGCCGGCGCCAGCCACTCCAGCAGTCGGAGCGAAAGGTTGAACGCCACCCCTGCCGCCACCACCCCTACGCCGAACCAGATGAACTGGCGGGACCAGACTCCGGCCGCCCGCGTCGGCACATCGGTTTGGCCGGCGGAGTAGAGCGTGAGGAGCCCGAAGAACATGAGAGCCGCGCTTACCGCGAACAGCTGCCGGTCTATCGTCGGCGTCCCCCTCACTGCTGTGCTCCCGCGCGGCGCACCGAGTCAGCCACGGCCTGGGCAGCGGCGGAGTCGGGATCGAGCTCGACCGGCCGGGGCGCGCTGTCCTGCGGGCTCTGGGCGTCGTCCAGGAGAAGCTTCACCTTGATTGTTCCGACCGTGTCAGGCCCGAGGAGATACCGCCGGAGCGTGCGCACCACATACGGCGCTACCGTGGTTCCGTGCTCGGCGAACTCCATGATCCCGCCCACGACCAGCTCCGGCTTGTCGGCCGGCGCAAAGCCGATGAACCAGCCATGGTCTTCCCCGTGGGGATTCTGGGCCGTACCGGTCTTGCCGGCCACGGTCAGATCCTTCCGCCGGCTGGCGGCGGCCGTCCCCCGCTCCACCACCGCGATGAGCGAATGCCTGAGTCCGTCCAACTGGCCCTGTGTGAGGCCGAGCGAGCGGACGTCGTCCGAGGAGGGGCGGACGATGTACGGGTTCGCGGCCTTGCCGTTGCCCGCCAACCCCTGGTAAAACTTCATCATGTTGATCAGGGTCTGGGTGTTCTCCCCCTGGCCGATCGAGAAGTTGAGCGTCGTGGCCGGCGGGCTCCAGTAACGGGGTCCGTACAGGCGGTCGAAGTACCCCGTAGAGGAGGGGTAGATCGGATCCTTCTCGCTTCCCAGGTCTATGCCGCTCTTGTCGCGGAAGCCCATGAGCACGCCGTCGTCCAGAATGGCGTTGAGGCCGAGCCGCAGTCCCACCTGATAGAAGTAGACGTCGCAGCTCGCCGCCACCGCGCCGATCAGGTCGAGCGAACCGTGGCCTTCCTTTTTCCAGCAGCGGAACACCCGGTTGCCCAACCGCATGCCGCCCCGGCAGGGCGTCGGCATGTGGGTCTCCAGCCCGACCAGTCCCCGTTTGAGCGCCATGGCGGAGATGGCGAGCTTGAATGGAGACGCGGGGGGATACCGGGTCTGGATCGCTCGGTTGAGCAGCGGCTTGGCCTCGTCGGTATTGAGGGCGCGCCACCGCTTGGTCGAGATGCCACCCACGAAGTCATTGGGATCGTAGCTGGGCGCCGAGTACAACGCACGGACCTGGCCGCTCGGTGTCATGGCAATCATGGCGCCCCGCATGCCCGCGGGCCAGATACTATCTATGAACCGCTGCAGGTCCAGATCAATCGTGGTGACCAGCGGATGGCCGGGGGTCGGCGGCAGCGAGGCCGCTCCGGCTTCCTCCCGCACCAGCCGGCCGCGGGCGTTCACCTCGATGTAGCGCACCCCGGCGCCGCCGCGGAGCGTGTCGTCGTACTGCCGCTCCAGTCCGGCTTTCCCCACGATGGTGCCGAGGGCGGCCCCCGGGTAGCGGTTGGCGGTCAGGTCGCCTTCGGTGACCTCGGAGACGTAGCCGATGAGATGGGCCACTGCCTTTCCCGCCGGGTAGAGCCGCTTCGGCTCCGCCTGGATGACCAGCCCGGGCAGCGCGGCGCGGTGCTCCTCCAGCCGGGCGACGATCTCGAAGGAGGCATCGCCGAAGACCGGCGCCGGCTGGTAGCGGGCCCGCACGAAGCGCCGCACCGCCTCCTCCACGTCCGAGGTGTCCAGCGGAACGAAGCGGCCCATCCGCGCCAGCACGGCCCGGAGCGAATCGGTGTTGGGCGCCAGCAGCTTCACCGAATAGCCGGGCACGTTCTCCGCGATGACCTCTCCCTTGCGGTCGAGGATCGCGCCCCGCGGGGGGGTGAGTGGAATCGGCCGCAGCCGGTTGGTCTCGGCCTTGAGCTGGAACTTGTCGTGCTGGATGATCTGGGTGCGAAAGAAGGCGCTGCCCAGCACCAGGAACGCACCCAGCAGAACCAGTCGGGCGAATTCGGCGCGCTCGCGGACCCGGTAAGAATCGAAGCCGTTCATGCGTCGAGCCTGATGGAAAACCACTCACGAAAGGCGAACAGCACGAAGAGAGAGAACAGTCCCGTCGTCAGCGCCTGGAGCGGACTGTAGAGAGTGAGCTCGGTCAGGAGGGTGCCGGCGCCGGTTCCGCTCGCCACCAGGAGCACCAGATCCCGGAGCCAGAGCCCCGCCGCGACGAAGGCGGCGTTGACCAGCAGATTGTCGGCGAAGAAGACCGACCGGCCCCACGCGGCGACATAGCCCACGAGGGTGTGCGCCAGCGCTCCCGCGCCGAACTGTGCCGGAGTCAGCGCATCGCTGATCAGGCCCACCCCGAAGCCGAAGAGCGCTCCCGCTCCCGGGCCGCTCCGCATGGCAAAGAGCATGAGGGCGATCAGCAGAAAATCGGGACTGACCCGCGAGCTCCAGAGGCGCGGCCGCAGGTAGAAGTGCAGCACCAGCAGCAGTGTCAGCACCAGCGCCAGTTGGAGCCGGCTCGCCCGGTGGGACATCACGGCGCCGAGTCTCCGGCCTCGACGGGAGGAACCGGAGGCGGAGCCGGGGCCGGCGTCGGGGCCGCCGGGGCCCCAGCCGGTGCCGGCCGGACGGTGTCGGGCCTGACCGGAGGACGGGGCGCCCGGCGTCTCGTCGTGTCACGCCGCACCGCCGCCAGCGATTCGGCCCGGGCAGCACGGGCAAGACGAGCGGCGTCGGCCAGCGAGTCGGCCCGGCGCACCCGGGCCATCGAATCGAGCCGCATCGCGCGCAGCGCCGAGTCGGTGGGAAAAGCGGCGGCGAGGTCGGCGCCAGGCGGCGCCACCAGCACCAGCACGTGCGCCGAGGAGCCCGGGTTGGCTGCCGGCAGCAGCCGATAGACCCGCTCCCATCCGGTCTGTTCCCGCGCGACCCCGGTCACGCTCCCCACCGGAATACCCTTGGGGTACACGCCGCCGAGCCCGGAGGACAGCACCAGGCTGCCGAGCGGCACCGAGTCGCGGTAGGGCACTCCCCGGAACTCGAGCGCCGCTTCCACTCCGGCCCCCGAGGGGGCCACGACTCCGGAGGCGTTTCCGCTGACCGTGAACGCACTGACCCGAAACTCGGGATGGGCCCAGGTCATCACGATGCTGGTCCGCTCCGCGACGCTCAGCACCACGCCGATCAATCCTTCGGGCGCCACCACCGGGTCGAATGCCGAGATCCCGTCGCGCTGGCCCACGCTGAGCAGCAGGGTGCGTCCGTCGGTGGCCTGGGCCTGGTGCAGCACCTCCGCGCCCACGTAGGGCGTGGAGATCCTGCGGCTCAGCGCCAGCGTCTGGCGCAACCGCTCGTTTTCAGCCAGCAGCGAGGGGAGACCTTGGGCGATGTAGGAGGTGGAGTCACGTTGGGCGGTGACGGCGCGGAACCGATCCCGGCTGGTACGGCCTTCTTCAGCCCGTGCCTGGAGCCAGATGAGCGGGGCGAGCACCGAGTTGCGCAGGCCGTTGGCAATGCCATGGCCCCAATCGGGAGGCGAGAAGAGCGCGACGATCGAGAGGCCGAGGCAGGCGAGGAACAGCAGAGTATCCCGGCGCGTGTACGAGCGTTCCGACGCGCTGCCCATAGTCAGACCGACAGAACGCTGCGGTATTTCTCGTAGTCGTCGAGGATCCGCCCGGTGCCACGTACGACGCAGGTGAGGGGGTCCTCGTCCACGTGGATCGGGAGACCCGTCTCCTGGGCGAGGAGAATATCCAGCCCGCGGATCAACGCTCCCCCGCCCGTCATGACGATGCCGCGGTCTACGATGTCGCTGGCCAGCTCGGGCGGGGTGATCTCGAGGGCGCGCCGCACCGCGTCTACGATCTGCTGAATCGGCTCCTGTACCGCCTCGCGGATCTCGGTGGAGTGAACCCGCACGGTCTTGGGGATGCCCGAGACCAGATCGCGTCCCTTGACTTCCATTTCCCGCTCTTCTCCGGTGGGTGCGGCGGAGCCGATCTTGATCTTGATGGCTTCGGCGGTGGGCTCGCCGACCAGGAGGTTGTAGTTCTTTCGCATGAACTGCACGATGGCCTGATCCAGCTCGTCGCCCCCGGTGCGTATCGAGGTGTCGGAGACGATGCCGGAGAGCGCGATGACGGCGATCTCGGTAGTGCCCCCGCCGATGTCTATCACCATGTTGCCGGTAGGCGTCTCGACCGGAAGCCCCACGCCGATGGCCGCCGCCATCGGCTCGGCGACCATGAACACCTGCTTGGCGCCGGCGGTTTCGGCCGAGTCGCGCACGGCGCGGCGCTCCACCTCGGTGATGCCCGAGGGGACGCAGACGATCACCTTCGGCTTGACCCGGAACACATGCTTGTCAATGATCGTCTTCAGAAAATAGCGAAGCATCTTCTCGGTCACGTCGAAGTCGGCGATCACGCCGTCTTTGAGCGGCCGCACCGCGAGAATGCCTTCGGGCGTCCGGCCCAGCATTCGTTTGGCTTCGAGTCCGATTCCTTTGATCCGCCCGGTACTCTTCTCGATGGCCACCACCGAGGGCTCGTTCAGCACGATCCCTTCGCCCTTGACGTAGATCAGTGTGTTAGCGGTGCCCAGGTCCACCGCGATTTCATTCGCGGGAAGCCAGGACATCAAATTCATTGACGGGAATTTCATCAAGAGGCGACTAGGCGCATGGTGCTGAAGGTAACGAGTTGGTGCACTCATTCAAGGTGACCGGTTGAGTGAAGGGGCGACGCCTCTGTGGTCTCTCGCGGGACTGGTCCCACCTCTACCCCGTGCTGCCGAATCCTCCCGATCCTCGGCCCGAGTCGGGCAGCCGATCCACCGGCCGGAAGGCCACCCGCTCCACCCGAGCGATCACCATCTGGGCGATCCGCATGCCCCGGGTGACCTCGAACACCTCGCTGCCCAAGTTGAGCAACATCACCTTCAACTCGCCCCGATAGTCGCTGTCAATCGTCGCCGGGGTATTGGGAAGGGTGATGCCGTAGTTGAGCGCCAATCCCGACCGGGGCCGCAACTGACACTCGTAGCCATCGGGCACCGCGATGGCGAGACCGGTCCGGAAGAGCTTCCGCTCCATCGGCGCCAGCAAACCCGCCTCGGCGCTGGCCAGGTCGTACCCCGCCGATCCCGAAGTGGCGAGGCTCGGCAGGGGAAGTCCCTCCGCCAGTGGAAGGCGGGTGACGAGAACCTCTATCACCGCGTCAGGCGGTACAGTGAAGGCGCACTGCCTCTACAACAGGGTGCCGACGTCGGTGAGGGGGAGCTGGAAGGCCTCGGCCACCCCGGGATAGACCACCTTGCCCTCCACGACGTTGAGCCCCAACCGCAATGCAGGGTCACCCTTGCATGCGGCACGCCAGCCCTGCTTGGCCAGCCTAAGTCCATATGGCAATGTGGCATTGGTCAGGGCGAGGGTAGAGGTGCGGGGCACCCCACCGGGCATATTGGCCACCGCATAGTGCAGAATACCATCCACGAAGTAGGTGGGATTCTCGTGCGTGGTGGGCTTGATCGTCTCCACGCAGCCGCCCTGATCCACCGCCACGTCCACGATAACCGAGCCCGGCTTCATCAGCTTGAGGTCGGCCCGCTTGACCAGGTGCGGCGCCTTGGCGCCCGGCAGCAGCACCGCCCCGATCACCAGATCAGCCCGCCGGATGGCTTCGATGATGTTATGCCGGTTGGAGTAGGTGGTGTCTACGTTGGCCGGCAGGACATCGTCGAGATAGCGCAAGCGGTCGAGTGAGATGTCGAGGATGGTGACGCGGGCGCCGAGGCCGGCGGCCATCTTGGCGGCGTTGATGCCGACCACGCCCCCGCCGATGATCACCACCTCGCCCGGCGCCACCCCGGGCACCCCACCCAGGAGAATTCCGCTCCCACCGAAGACCTTCTCGAGATACTTGGCTCCCTCCTGCACCGCCATGCGGCCGGCCACTTCCGACATGGGGGTGAGCAGCGGGAGCTCGCCGCTGGCGAGCTGCACCGTTTCGTACGCCACGGCGACGGCGCCTGAATCCACCACCGCGCGGGTGAGGGCTTCTGCGGCGGCGAAGTGAAAGTAGGTGTAGATGACCTGCCCCCGGCGCATGCGGGGCCATTCGACGGCGATCGGCTCCTTCACCTTCATGATCATCTCGGCCCGCTGCCATACCTCATCCGCGGTGCCGTAAATGGTCGCCCCGACCTCCTGATACGCCTCGTCGGAAAAGCCGC
>JACCQZ010000096.1 GCA_013813875.1 Gemmatimonadales bacterium
CCCGCGGCAAGCAATCCGGGCGGATCGCGCGGTCTGTCATTGATTTACAGTAATGGCGCCGGAATTTGTTTCGTGCTTGGGCCGCCTGATAAGCGTGAGGTCGGTAGTTCAACTCTACCCAGGCCCATATTCTCAGTGCCGTTTCCAGAGCCCAGATCCCGAACGTGCACCCCGCCGGCGTCACGGTAAACCTCCGCGTGGGTCCGGGACACGGAGGGGTGGGTGAGCTGAATGTGGCTCTCCGGTGCGCGCCCGACCAGCAGACGCGCGCCCGCCGGGACTTGAAAGACCTGCTCGCCGCCTTCCGCGACTAGCGCGAGCGGGGCGCCAGGAGGGCTGGGCTGGGGAGTCTGAAAGTGCCGCATGGCGGGGTCTCCGGCGAACCTATGGTCAGCCGGCCACTCGCGAGAGGGATTCGATCGTTATGCTAGCGAAGAGGGGCAAGGCCGCTCCTCTGGTAGCGCGGCAGACAGTAGGCGTAAAGTCGCTCCTCCGCCACGCCAAGTCGAGAGCCTATTCCTCCGGCGAGGGCTGTGTGTATGACTCTCGGAGTCTTCCGGGTTTCGCGCCCCGCCCGCATATTGGCGCCACGGCAGGCGGTTTTACTTCACATACCCGGTGCCATCAGGAGGTGCGCATGACACACGCCACTACCTCTCCCCAGGAGGTCCCCCAGAAGCGAGTGCCCTTTCGAGTGCAGGTGCACCATATCGAGTGCTGTAACTGCAGTCATGGCTGTAACTGCCAGTTCAGCGGGATGACCGACAACGGACCCTGCGAGCTCATATTCGGGTTCGAAGTGATCGAGGGCAAGTACGGCAGCGTTTCGCTGGATGGGGTCCGATTCGTGGTGGGAGCCAAGTACCCCGGGCCCATCCATGAGGGCAGCGGCGATGTGGTGCTCTTCGTGGACGAGAAGGCCGATCCCGCGCAGGTTGACGCCGTGGCCGCCATCGTCACCGGGCAGGCCGGCGGAATGCCCTGGGAGGCTCTTGCCGGGACGGTCGGCTCCTTCGAGGGGCCGATCCGGAAACCCATCGAGATGACGGTGAACGGCAATCGCTCGGGCTTTCGGATTCCGGGCATCGTGGAAATGCGCCAGACGCCGATCAAGGATGTAGTCTCGGGCGATGAGAAGGAGATTCACATCGTCTATCCCAAGGGCGGTTTTCTCTGGAACGACGGGAGCATCTGCACCACATCGGTGATGCGTATCCAGCAAGGCAAGGTCGCGTTCGAACACCCGGGCCGCTACTCGGCCTATGCGGTGACAAACTGGACCAACCAGCAGTAGGCGTCCGCGGGTGAGCGCAGTGCCTCCGCACTCGGGTATCCTGGAGGCGGCTCTCCGGAAGGATCGCCTCGTCGTACTCGTGGGGCTGCTGACTCTGGCGGGGCTGGCCTGGGTTTACATAGCCCAGATGGCCGCCATGATGCCGGCCCATCTCGCCATGGCGATGCCCCAGGCTACACCGTGGAGCGTTGGCCAAGCGGCCGGGCTGGTGATCATGTGGATCGTCATGATGATCGCCATGATGCTCCCGTCGGCGACGCCGGTTATTCTACTCTTCGCCAACCTCTCCCGGAGGCGCCGGCTCCAGGGGGTGCTTGCAGCATCGGTCTCGGTCTTTGTCCTCGGCTATCTCCTCGCGTGGACCGCCTACGCGATTCTCGCCGCCCTGGGCCAGTCCCTTCTCCACTCCGCGGCACTTCTCTCCCCCGCCATGGCGAGCGGCAGTCCGCTGCTTGGCGGTGGGATCCTGGTGCTGGCGGGAGTATACCAGTGGCTACCGGTCAAAGGAGCATGTCTATCCCACTGCCGCTCCCCGCTCGGCTTCTTCACGACCGAGTGGCGCGAAGGGGTGTCCGGTGCTCTCGTGATGGGGTTTCGGCACGGCAGCTATTGCGTCGGCTGCTGCTGGGCGTTGATGGCGTTGCTCTTTGTGGTGGGGGTGATGAACCTGTTCTGGGTGGCCGTGATTGCGGGGTTCGTGCTGGCGGAGAAAGTGGTGCCCAACGGCAGGCTGCTGGGGCGGATCACCGGAACAGTGCTGGCAGGATGGGGGCTGTGGGTTGTTGTCTCGGGGTAGGCCCTCACGGATTTTTTCCAGATAGCGGTGCCACACAGGCTACCAACCTACCGGGCAATGGTGCTATCTATCCTTGGAATGACACCCTCTCCTGCCCGCTCCCACACCACCATCCTGGCGGCTGCTCTGGCCCTGGCCCTGGCTGCCTGTTCCGGTGCCCCCCGCAGCGAGGTGCAGACCTCCCCACAGCCAGCCGCCGCCAGCCCCCGCGACCACGCCGCCATGGCCAAGGCACGGGCCGACAGCGCCCGCTATCCCTTCACCGAGGCTGACGTTCAATTCATGTCCGCCATGGTGGGCCACCATTCCCAGGCCGTCGAGATAGCCGGCTGGGCGCCGACCCACGGTGCCGGCCCCTCGGTGCGGACCCTGGCCGAGCGGATCATCAACGGCCAGCAGGACGAGATCGTCACCATGCAGCAGTGGCTCCGTGACCGCGGGAAACCGGTGCCGGCGCCGCGCCGTATGGGAACCCACGGAACCATGCACCGTGCCGGGCATCAACACCTTATGCCCGGCATGCTGACCGACGAGCAGATGGGGCAACTGGATCGAGCCCGGGGAAGTGAGTTCGACCGTCTGTTCCTCACGTTCATGATTCAGCACCACGGCGGTGCCGTCGCCATGGTCAAGGAGTTGTTCGGGTCCTACGGCGCGGCCCAGGACGAGACGGTATTCAAGTTTGCCAACGACGTCAACGTGGATCAGACCACCGAGATCGCCCGCATGAAGACAATGCTCGCTGCCCTTCCAGCCGAGCGAGATTCCCCCTGACATCCAAGGAAACCCGCATGGCATCTGCTCCACTCCGGTCGCTGTTGCTCGCACTCGGGCTGTTGTCCGTGGCCGCGTGCGCCCAGTCCACGTCTTCGGCGCGCTCCGGCACTCCGGAGCCGTCCGACAGCATGTCCACCGCGGCGCCGAGCCCTGACCCGCGCATCGGCCTTCGCGCCGGGCAGATGGACGCCGCCGAAGCAGTCTGGAACCTGCGCGTACTCTCCAAGACGCCGCCGCCGGAGGGGTTCGTCGGGGTCACCAACTCCGACCTGGCCTTCATAGACAACTACGCCATTCAGGGCAACTACAACGGATACCAGGTGTGGGACATCAGTAATCCGAGCCGGCCCAGCCTCGAAACGGGGTACGTCTGCCCGGCATCGCAGAGCGACGTCTCGGTCTACCGCAACCTGCTCTTCGTCTCGGGCGAAGGGCTCACGGGCCGCCTGGACTGTGGGACGCAAGGGGTGGAGGACACGGTCAGCGCCGACCGGTTGCGGGGGCTTCGAATCTTCGACATCAGCGATATCAAGAATCCGAAAAACGTGGGCAACGTGCAGACCTGCCGGGGATCGCACACCCATTCGTTGCTCGTTGATCCCAAGGATACGGAGAACATCTACGTTTACATCTCCGGCTCATCCCAGGTCCGCTCGCCGAGCGAGCTCGCCGGCTGCCTGGATGTGATGCCGGCGCAGGACTCCAACTCAGCGCTCTTTCGCATCGAGGTCATCAAGGTGCCGCTGGCCCACCCCGAGCAGGCGGCCATCGTCAGCTCGCCGCGGATCTTCAACGACCTCGCCGCCCCGGCGCGCCATGGCGAAACGCCGGGGGACCTCGCCGCTGCGGCGCAGGTGGCGGCTGAGGCGCGCGCCGCGGGCCACTTTACGGCGGTGGTGGACGGGCAGGAGGAAGTTCTGTCGCCGGAATTCACCGGGCCGCGGCTGGACAGCATCGTTCTGGCGCGCGGGGGCAGCGGCGCGCCCACCGGTGCCGACAGCGCCGCCCTGCGCGAGGCCCTGCCCGCCATTGTCGCCGCGACCCTGGAAACCTCCACCGGGCCCACCCAGTGCCACGACATCACCCTCTATCCGGCCATCGGTCTGGCCGGCGGCGCCTGTGAGGGCTACGGGCTTCTGCTCGACATCCGGGATCCGGCCCATCCGGCTCGCATCGCCGCCGTGGCCGACTCCAACTTTTCCTACTGGCATTCGGCCACCTTCAACAACGACGGCAGCAAGATCCTCTTCTCCGATGAATGGGGTGGCGGCAGCCAGCCGAAATGCCGGGTGACGGACAAGCCCGAGTGGGGAGCCAACGCGATCTTCACCATCGTGGGCGGGAAGATGCAGTTCCAGAGCTACTACAAGCTGCCGGCACCGCAGACCGCGCAGGAAACCTGCGTGGCCCACAACGGGTCGCTGGTGCCGATCCCCGGGCGGGACGTGATGGTGCAGGCGTGGTATCAGGGAGGGATCTCGGTCTTCGACTGGACCGATCCGGCCAACCCGAAGGAGA
>JACCQZ010000270.1 GCA_013813875.1 Gemmatimonadales bacterium
CCGGCATCATCAGCGCAGGGAAGGCGATGATGGGGATCATGCCGGGCCACATCTATTCCCGCGGCAATGTGGGAGTGGTGAGCCGGTCAGGAACCCTGGGGTACGAGGCGGCGGCGCAGATGAACGCGCTCGGTATCGGGCAGACCACGAGCGTCGGTATCGGGGGAGACCCCATCAACGGGAGCTCCTTTGTGGACATGCTCAAGCTGTTCGAGGAGGATCCCGAGACCGCGGCGGTCATGATGATCGGAGAGATCGGCGGCCCTCAGGAGGCGGAAGCGGCGCTGTTCGTCAAGGAGAATATGAGCAAGCCGGTGATCGGCTACGTGGCCGGGCTCACTGCGCCCAAGGGCCGGCGGATGGGTCATGCGGGGGCCATCATCTCCGCCTTCGGGGACACCGCGGCGGAGAAGGCCGAGATCATGCGCTCGGCGGGACTCACCGTGGCGCCGAGCCCGGCCGAGTTGGGGTCCACGGTCGCCGCGGCGCTGGCCCAGACGCCAACCAAGCGCACGGTGGCCGCGCAGTGAGCGCACGTCCGGTGGTGGTGGTCACCCGGCGGCTGCCGGAACCGGTCGAGTCGGAGCTGGCCCGGAACTTCGACGCCCGGCTCAACCGCGATGACCGGCCACTGGGGCCCGACGGCCTGCGCGAGGCGCTCCGCTCGGCCGACGCGCTGCTCTGCACCGTCACCGACAAACTCACCGCGGACGTGCTCGACGCCGAGCCCCGCCGGGCCCGTCTCCTGGCCAACTTCGGCGTGGGGTTCAACAATATTGACGTCGAGGCAGCGCGGGAGCGGGGCCTCTCGGTCTCCAACACTCCGGACGTGCTCACCGACGCCACGGCCGACCTGGCGCTTACGCTGCTGCTGATGGTGGCGCGCCGCGCCGGGGAAGGGGAGCGGCATCTGCGGGCCGGCGCCTGGACCGGCTGGCGCCCCACCCACATGCTCGGCACCCAGGTGAGCGGCAAGACCCTGGGCCTGGTCGGCATGGGGCGGATCGCGCGGGCGGTGGCACGCCGGGCGCACCATGGGTTCGGCATGCGGGTCATCTTCCACGACCCCTACCCGCCGGCGCCCGAGGTGGCGGCGGAGCTGGGTGTGGAGCCGCGCGAGGAGTTGGAGCAGGTGCTGCGCGAGGCCGACTTCATCTCGCTTCACTGTCCCGCCACCCCGGAGACCCGCCACCTCATGAATCGGGAGCGCCTGGCGCTGCTGCGGCCCGGCGCCTATCTGATCAACACCGCGCGAGGCGACGTGGTGGACGAAGCCGCCCTGGTGGAAGCCCTTCGAGCCAAGCGGCTGGCGGGAGCAGCGCTGGACGTCTTCGAGCGGGAGCCGCAGGTGACACCGGCGCTCTGCACCATGGAGAACGTGGTGCTGCTGCCCCATCTGGGAAGCGCCACCCAAGAGACTCGGGTGGCCATGGGTATGCGGGCGGTGGACAACGTACGGCTCTTCTTCAAGGGCGAGCCGCTCAGGGACCGCGTCGTGTGACTCGTACCGCGGTCGAGCCTTCCTCCCCGGCAACCCTGCCCGAATCGGCCGACTCCGCCGCGGCGCGGGCGGCGGCCTACGCCAATGAAGTCGTCGAGCTCCTCTCCGGACTGCTGCTGGGCCTGGTACGGCAGCGTTGCCCTGAGGTCGAGCCGGTTTTGCGAGGCGAGCGTCCCGCGGCGGACGTGAGTCCCGAGCTGCTCGGGCGCACCCTCCAGGTCCAGGGGATCTGGTTTCAGCTGCTGAGCATCGCGGAGCAGAACGCGGCCATGCGCCGCCGCCGGCAGATCGAGGCGGAGCGGGGGCACGATCAGCTTCGCGGCACCTTTGCCCAGGTCATCTCCAGCGCCGCGGGCTCCGGTGTGTCGGCCGGGGAGATCCGCCGACTGCTCGAGACCCTGCGGGTACGTCCCGTCCTCACCGCCCATCCGACCGAAGCCAAGCGCGTCACTGTGCTGGAGAAGCATCGCCGGATCTACCGGAGGCTGGTGGATCTGGAATCGCCCCGGTGGACCCCGCGCGAGCGCCAGGCGCTGTTGGACGGGCTGCGCAACGAGATCGAGCTGCTCTGGCTCACCGGCGAGCTGCGTCTGGCCAAGCCGACCGTCCCCCAGGAAGTCTTCTGGGGCCTCCACTTTTTCAACGAGACCCTGTTCGAGGCGGTCCCCGATCTCCTCGACAAGGTCGAGCGGGTGTTGGCCCAGAACTATCCGGGCGAGGCGTTCACCGTGCCGCCGTTCTTTCAGTTCGGCTCCTGGATCGGCGGGGACCGGGACGGCAATCCCTTCGTCACCAACGAGGTGACCCGGAGCACCCTGCTGGAGAACCGGCTCACCGGGCTGCGGCGCTATCAGAGAAGGTTGGGCGAGCTGGTGCGGGCTCTCAGCGTCACCGAGCGGTCGGTGCCGGTGACCGACCGGTTTCGCGAGGTGCTGGAGCGCGAGCTGGCCGCTACCGGCGGTGGAGACGAGATCGCGGTCCGAAATCCCGGAGAGCTCTTTCGCCAGTATCTCGCGTGCATGCTTCGCCGTCTGCAGGTGATGGCCCTCGCCACCGAGCGCGGAGATACCCGGCGAGACCCGGCCGGCTATGCCTCGGCCGACGCCCTGATCGCCGATCTCAAGCTGATCGAGTCGGAGCTGGACATCGCGGGGCGCCCGGAGATCGGACGCCTGCTGATCGAGCCGGTCAGGAGAGAGGTAGAGGTGTTCCGCTTCAGCACCGTGCGGCTGGACGTGCGGGAGAACACCACCAGGCTCAACGCCGCCCTGGCCGAGGTGTGGCGGGCAGCAGCGCCTGATGGCGGCGGCGAGGCGCCGCCCGCGGCTTCCGAAGCGTGGCGCGGCTGGCTGCAGACGGAACTGGCCCGGCCTCTCGTCGGGGATGAAAGCATGCCGGCCGTTCCCGCGGATGCGGCGGAGACGCTCGGGATGTTCTACCTGGTCCAGCGGCTGCGGGACGAGATTGACCGCGAGGCGTTTGGCACTTTCGTGCTCAGCATGACCCGCAGCGTGAGCGATCTGCTGGGCGCCTATCTCCTGGCCAAGACCGCCGGCCTCTTTGCCGACACCGCGGGCACCGAGAGCTGCACCCTGCCGATCGTTCCGCTGTTCGAGACCATCGAAGACTTGCAGCGCGCCCCGGCGATCATGAAGGAGCTGCTCGGCGTGCCGTTGGTTCGCCGGAGCGTGCGGGCGCAAGGCGGAGTGCAGGAGGTGATGATCGGCTACTCCGACTCCAACAAGGACGGCGGCTTTCTCACTTCCAACTGGGAGCTCTACAAGGCGCAGATCAAGCTCACTCGCCTGGGCAAGGAGCTGGGGGTGCCGATCGCGTTCTTTCACGGCCGCGGCGGCTCGGTGAGCCGGGGCGGGGCGCCGACGGGTCGGGCCATCGCGGCGCAGCCGGCTGGATCCATCCAGGGAAGAATGCGGATCACCGAGCAGGGCGAGGTGGTCTCGTTCAAGTACGCCAACCGGGGCACCGCGCAGTATCAGATCGAGCTGCTCGCGTCGAGCGTGGTGGAACACACCCTCAAGTCGGAGCGGGAAGAGGCGCTGGTCCCAACCGCGGAGTTTGACGAGGCCATGGAAGCGCTATCGGGCGCCGCACAGGCGGCCTACCGGGGTCTGATAGACAACGCCCATCTGCTTCTCTACTATCAGGCGGCGAGCCCGCTCGAGGAGCTGACGCTGCTCAACATGGGCTCTCGTCCGGCCCGCCGGTTCGGCGCCAAGTCGCTCCACGATCTGCGCGCCATTCCGTGGGTGTTCGCCTGGTCGCAGAACCGGCACTTCGTGCCCGGCTGGTACGGCGTCGGCAGCGGCATCCTCACTTTTCTCCAGGTGCGCGGCGCGCGCGGCTCGGCGCTGCTGGGCCGGATGTACAACGACTCGCGGCTCTTCCGGCTGATCGTGGACGAGGTGGAAAAGACGCTTTCGTACGTGGACCTCGACATCGCGCGGGAGTATGCGTCGCTGGTGCCGGAGCCCTCGGTGCGCGACGCGATCTATCCGATGATCGAGGAGGAGTACCACCGGACCGTCGAGGCGGTGCTGCGACTCAGCGGCGGCAGCGAGCTGGCGGAGCGATTCCCCCGCTTCCGCCGCCGCCTCGCGCGGCGGCTGCCGACGGTCAATCTGGTCTCCAGGCAGCAGGTCGAGTTATTGCGGCGGTTCCGGGAGTCGGGGGGGGATCGGACGCAGGAGGAGCAGCTCTCGGCGCTGCTGTTGTCTATCAACTGTCTGGCGGCGGGGTTTGGGGCGACGGGGTGAGGTGAGAGTGCTGAGTTGCTGGTGCTGAGTGCTGAGGCCGCGAACCTGCGCAAAGACGGGGGGAGATAGATGCGTAAGCGCCACTTGCGCCACTGGGTTAGTCTGGCGCGGTCGGATTCTGCGATGCTAGCTGCGGTTGAAGGGAGCAATATTCGTGCAGTTCAGTTGAGAGTCACACGGACGTGGATTGCTGCTTATGACTCCAAAGAAGCCTCCGAGAGTCCGAAGCCCTCGCCACCATATCGCAGATGCTCGTAAGACCCTGGCCGTCGCCGTCGCAATGGGGCGAGCTAAAGTGCTGGGCGAGCTCCTGCATGAAGAGATCGACCGACATCAGGCAACTGGGATGCCAGCGTTGAGCGACCTCGACGGGCGGGAGTTCCGGGTCAACGGGGCAACTCGCCTGGCCTCGCTCACCTGAACGGCCACCGGGTTTTGCTTCACTTGCCCTGGAGGCGGCGGATGACTTCGTTCGCACCTCGTTTGTAAACCGGCATGCACACCAATTCGCCTGTCGCGTCGAGTACCTCCCAGAATCGTCCGCGTCGCCGAATGTCATAAGTCGATTTTCCCCCACCTGGCTCTGCGGCTGGTGCTGGACGCGGGATGCAATAGCTGTCATTCGGGCAACTCCCATCCTCTTGACCCGGGGCGCTCGGCGGGGCTAGCGTTGATAACGCGAGGCGGGCTCAGGTCCGTTCGCACCGAAGGCTGGCCGGTTCTTCTTGGTGGGAGAGCGGCCAGCCTTTTTCTTCGCCCTGCTGGTATGTAATCTGATCCCATACCGGGAAGCTGTCAATAGGTGCCATACCACATGCCCACTAATATGAGTTTTAAGGCTGCCACAGATATTCTGATCTCCGCTCCCTCAATGACACTGGCTGGTGTTGCAGATGCGTTCGGCAAGAATACCCACACCATCACGCGTGCTCGGATGGAAGGAGAAAACGCTCGGAGGCCTCCCGTGAATTGGCAGCCAGTTCTTGCAGGGTTGGCACGTGAACATGCCGCAGCGCTGCGGAAGTACGCCAAGGAACTCGAACGCTTGGCGGAGGTCTTGGAATAGCGACTAGGATCCTTGCAAAGTGCGGCCTAACAGGCACATGCAGCCGAAAAGCTCGGAGGGGCGCGGGCCTCAGTGCGGACGGTACCTCCGATTGCGCTGTTAAGTGAACGCCGATCCGCGTTCTACAAGTTCAGCTCGAAGGAGACGTTCGAAGGAGTCGTTGCCCGGTATGAGTCACACCCCGTCTGCAGATCGCACCCGTCTCGAATCAATCGACGTCGTCCGCGGCGTGATCATGATCATCATGGCGCTCGATCACACCCGGGACTTCTTCGGAATGCCCGGACAGAGCCCTACCGATCTGGCCACCGCCACGCCCGCGTTGTTTCTCACCCGCTGGGTCACCTACATCTGCGCGCCGGTGTTCTTTCTGCTCATGGGCACTGGCGCGTACCTCTCGCTGCGGCGGCAATCTACCAGCGAGTTGTCTCGATTCCTCTTCACGCGCGGCCTGTGGCTGATCGTCCTGGAGGTCACGCTGGTTCGATGTTTCGCTTACCAGTTCAATGTAGATTATCGGGTGACGATGCTGCTCGTATTGTGGGCGCTCGGCTGGGCGCTGATCACGCTCGGGGTGCTGGTGCGACTGCCGGCGTTCGTGGTCACCGCCATTGGCGTCGTCATGATTGTGGGTCATAACCTCTCCGACGGCGCGAATTTGTCGGGCCCGCTTTGGTCCATCCTGCATTCACCCGGTTTCGTCCTGAACCGCCCGGAGCATGTCGTGTTTGTGGCCTATCCGCTGGTTCCCTGGGTCGGCGTCACCGCCGCAGGCTACGGCCTCGGACAGATTTACCGCTGGGACGCCGATCGCCGACGAGCATTCCTCCTGCGCGTCGGGCTGGCTCTGGGTCTGGCGTTCCTGGCGGTTCGCGGCCTCAACGCCTACGGCGACCCCGCACCTTGGATGCCGCAGCAGACCGCAGCCTTCACGGTGCTCTCCTTCCTGAACACCACCAAGTACCCGCCGTCGCTGCAGTTCCTGTTGATGACGCTGGGTCCGGCGATGCTCCTCCTCCGGGCCGTGGACCGTGGAACGCCACGGATCCTTCGTCCTGCACTCGTCATCGGAAAGGTGCCGCTGTTCTATTACGCGTTGCACTTTGCCCTCATACATTTGCTCGCCGTCGTCACCTGTTATGTGCAGTATGGATCGGCGCACTGGATGTTCGAGTCACCGGACCTCGCGCACTATCCGTTCAGTCCGCCGCCCCGTTGGGGATACTCGCTGCCCGTTGTCTACCTGGTGTGGGGGTTCGTTGTGATCGCGTTGTATCCACTCTGCCGATGGCTCGCGGCGCTCAAGCAGCGGCGAAGCGATGCTTGGCTGAGCTACCTCTGAGCGTTCCCGTCCAAACTGTTGTCCGAACCGGCGTGCAGGACCACCGTCGGCCCTCACCTGAGGAACAAGGGGTGCGGATGTGGACAAACGTGAGGCGCGGCTGGTGGGTGTTGAGCGGAGTGACCACGTGCCCGACGACTGGCGCATCGCTGATTACCTAGACCGGCTCCATCGTGAAGGGCAGATCCGCCCGCGGCTCTGAGCCAAAGCGAAGGATGTGGCCGTCCGGGTCCTCCACCTGAAGCTCGTAGGCCCACGGATAGTTCCGCGGCGCACCGCGCGGCTTGGCGCCGCTGGTTTGGTACTCCTGGTAGAGCTGTCCGACGTCCTCGACGCCGATCCACGCCCAGGTGCCTGGATGCCCCTGGCCACCCTGGCTCAGGTAGATGCCCGCTCCGTCGCGGGTCACGACCGTAAAATCCGCCATGTCCCACCCGGCGTTCGTGAACCCGAGCGCGTCGACGTAGAAGCGCACGCTCGCCGCCAAGTCGCGAACGGAGAGGATCGGCTGGGCGCGCTCGAAGCGCGTTTTCGTGAGTGGAGCGGCCTCCATCCGAACCTCCAGTCAGGTGGCAGCTGCCAGCGTGCGGCGGGCTGACGTTCGTGGAGCAGGGGTGTCGTCGAACGGAATGGGAATCAGCTATCGGCTGCATGCTGCTTAGGCGGCAGCGCCGCGCGACTTATCCAGCGATCTAGGGACTGCTGAGACTCGCCTGAGGCTCGGCCAGCCAAGAGCCCCAACACACCGACATCTTCATCGAGGTCGGGCCAGTGGATCCCCACTCCGCGCCCGATCAGGTGCCACTTCGCACGTTCGGCGGGAGTCTCATGCACCAGGCGAGGGTGCCAGACGAGAGGCACGGAGAGCGTCCGCCCGTCTGAGAGCTCAACGCTCAACGCGTCGTTGGTAACCGTCACGCGCTCTGCATAGGCGGATCGAGCTTCAACCGAAGAAGTCATGCCAGGCTCTCAGGAAAGTGGCTTGATTTTCCACGACAAGCGCTCCGAGGCGCCCCAGCTCTACGCTGGAAAGTCCAGAACTCGTTTGAAGGCGGACGGGTTGAAGCCAGAACTTGAGTACCGGGTCAATTCGTCCAGTACCGCCGTGCTGCCCCGCCAGAGCAACAGGATGCCGAGCGTGCGAATGGTGTGCTCGGACAGCCCGCGACCTGTCGCTATGGTTCGCTGGAACCGGGGGGCTGGACGTGCCTGGAGATTGTCCCCTTCGCTTCGCTCAGGGTGACAGCGGCTCGGTCGCGCCCTCATGCTCCCTCACTCGCCTCCGCTCCACCTCCACCCGCAACTGCCCGCACGCCGCGTCAATGTCCAGCCCCCGGCTCCTCCGCACCGTGGCCTCGACGCCCTGATTCCGCAGCCGCTCGGCAAAGGCGCGGATCCGGGGTGCCCCGGTGGGCGTGAGCTCCGGCGCACCGCCCGGATGCAGCGGCAGGATGTTCACCAGCGCGCCCAACCGCCGGGCGTGCCCGGCCAGCCGGTCGGCATCAGCGTCGCTGTCGTTGACGCCCCCGATCATCACGTACTCGAACGTCACCCGGCGGCGGAACGCCTCCGCCGCCTTCAGCACCGCCTCGAGGTTGTACTTCTTCTCGATGGGCATGATGCCGAGCCGCTGAGCGGAAGTCGTAGCGTGCAGCGAGATAGCCAGCCGGAACTGTTCCGGCCGCTTGGCGAAGCCGGCCATGCCCGGCAGGATGCCGACGGTGGACACGGTGATGTGGCGGGCGCCGATACCCAAACCATCGGGGCTGTTCAGGATGGTGAGCGCCGGACTCACCGCCTCCCAGTTGAGCAGCGGCTCGCCCATGCCCATGAAGACGATGTTGGTCGGCCTGTCCTCCGGGTTCTCCAGGACGATCTCCCGCACCTGGCCCGCGATCTCGAATGGGCTGAGGTTCCGGCGATAGCCCATCCGGCCGGTGGCGCAGAAGGCGCACCGGAGGGCGCAACCCGCCTGCGAGGAGATGCACAGGGTCCGCCGCGATCCCGATGGGATGAGCACCGACTCGATGGCCTCGCCGTCGGCCAGGCGCCAGAGATATTTGCGGGTGCCGTCGGACGATTGCTGGACCGTATCGGCGGCGAGGCGGGGCAGGGGGAAGGCGTCGGCCAGGGCCGAGCGGAGCGCCAGCGGGAGGTCAGTGGCGTCGTCCCAGGTTGCGATCGGAGCCGCCCAGAGGCGCCGGTGGATCTGGCCCGCGCGGTAGCTGGGCAGGCCCTGGGCTTGCACCCACTCGGCGAGCGTGGCGCTCGCCTCGTCGGGAGGGAGGTCCAGGATGGTGGTGCCTGTCAAGCCGGGCGGTGGGGCGATCATGGAAACTCTTTGCTTAGTCATCCACAGCGGATCTACGATCTTCTCAGCCACGCTCGAGCCATTTCCGGACAGGATCCCTCGCTGCGCTCGGGATGACAGCTGCTTGCCAGACGCTCAGCATGTCACTGAACGATAGCCTCCCCAACCACCCCATAACAGCCGCCATCGGCGCGCTAACCTCAAGACCGATTTCGCATTGCTCCCCCTCCCGGCGGCGGTTACGTTTGACCCATGCTTTCCCAGCTCGCGCCGTGCTACTGACGGAACTGCTCACGCCGGACCGGGTGGTCGTCCCCTTCGCCGCGCGAGACAAGAGTGAGGCCATCGCCGAGCTCACGCGCCACCTGGTGGAGCAGTCGGGCGGACGCTTCGAGGAGGTGCTCGACGCGGTGCAGGAGCGGGAATCGGTGCTGAGCACCGGAATCGGCTTCGGGGTGGCTATTCCCCACGCCCGCTCGCCCGCGGTCCGCGAGCTCACTGTCGTCGCCGCCGTCAGCTCGGTGCCGGTCCCCTTCGATTCCATAGACGGCGAGCCGGTGCAGCTGTTCTTTCTGATCGTAGGGCCCGAAGCGTCGGCCGGACCTCACGTCAAGATCCTGAGCCGTATCGCACGGCTGGTCCGGCGGGAAAGCGTGCGCCAGCGCCTGGTGGAGGCGCAAACCCCTGATGAGTTCTGCGCTATTCTCCTCGACGCCGAAGCGCGCTGATCCAGCGATGAGTGCCACTGCATCCCGCACCCACCGCTGCGGCGAGTTGAGCCGCGCCCAGTTGGGCCAGCAGGTTCGGTTGGGCGGCTGGGTGCACCGCCGCCGCGATCTGGGCGGCGTGGTCTTCGTAGACCTGCGCGACCGCGCCGGGCTGGTGCAGCTCTCCTTCAACCCCGCATGGACCCCGCCCGAAGTGCTGGAGCGGGGAGCCGGGCTCGGCGCGGAGACCGTGGTGATGGCCACCGGGACGGTGCAACTTCGGCCGGAGCCCTCCCGCGATCCCGCCCTCGGCTCCCGCGAGGTCGAGGTGCAGGTGACATCGCTGGAGGTCGTAGGGCCGGCGCAGACGCCGGTCATCCCGGTGGCTCGGAAGGAAAAGGAGGAGCTGCCCGCCGAAGAGCTGCGCCTGCGGCACCGGGTGCTCGACCTGCGGCGGCCCGAGCTGCAGCGGAATCTCGTGCTCCGGCACCGGTTGATGCAGGTTACCCGCCGGTATTTCGACGCGCACGGTTTCCTCGAGATCGAAACTCCCATTCTCACCAAGCCGACTCCTGAGGGCGCCCGCGACTACCTGGTGCCCAGCCGGGTGCACCGGGGAGAGTTTTTCGCGCTGCCCCAGTCGCCTCAGCTCTACAAGCAGCTGCTCATGGTGGCGGGACTCGACCGCTACGTGCAGATCGCCCGCTGCTTTCGCGATGAGGACCTCCGCGCCGACCGGCAGCCCGAGTTCACCCAGATTGACGTCGAGGCCTCGTTCGTCGGGGTGGAGGACGTGCTCGGATTCGGGGAAGGATTGGTGCAGGCGCTGTGGGAGGAGGCGGGGCATGATATCGAGACGCCGATCCCGCGCATGCGCCACGCCGACGCCATGGAGCTGTACGGCACCGACAAACCGGACCTGCGCTATGGGTTGGAGCTTTTCGACGCGACCGAGCTCTTCCGTGGCGCCGACTTCTCGATCGCTCGCGCCGCGATCGCCGCCGCCGGCCGCGTGCGCGGCATCCGGGTACCCGGTGGCGCGAGGCTCACCCGAAAACAGGTGGACGAGATAGAGGCCGCCGCCAAATCGCTCGGCGCCGCGGGTGTGCTGCGCCTCAAGCAGACCGGCGGATCACTGGAAGGGGGCCCGGCCAGGTTTCTACCCGCCGATGCAGCCGAGCGCCTGGGTCTCTCCGATGGCGATCTCGCTCTCCTGGTGGCAGGGCCCGACCACGTCAGCAGTCCCGCACTCGATCGAATCCGCCAGGAAGTGGCGCGCCGGATGGAGCTGATTCCGCCGAAAAGCAATCGCTTCGTCTGGATCGTGGACTTCCCGCTGTTCGACAAAGACCCGACCACCGGTGCGCTGAGCTCGGTGAACCACCCCTTTACCGCGCCGCATCCGGACGACCTCCACCTGCTCGAGAGTGCACCCGAGCGGGTGCGGGCGCTGGCGTACGACATGGTGCTCAACGGCACCGAGCTCGGCGGCGGCAGCCTCCGTATCGCCGATCCCGCGCTGCAACACCGCATCTTCGCGCTGCTCGGCATCGCCGAAGAGCCGG
>JACCQZ010000289.1 GCA_013813875.1 Gemmatimonadales bacterium
TGGCGGCGATCGTGTTTTGGATCTAGAATCCGACTCTGCCGCGCTACCGCACCCGATCTCGGCACCAACCACCAGGTGGAATCGTGTCCCGACTCACCCTTTGCCTCGCACTTGCGCTGCTCTCGGCCATGCCGGCCGGCGGCGCCCATGCCCAGCGGCCTGCCCCAGGCCGGCAACGCAGCTCAGCCACCGATGCCCGCCAGTTCATTCAGGACGCGGAGCGGCGGCTGGAGGAGCTCGGTATCAAGCTGAACCGCGCTGCGTGGGTCGGCTCCAACTTCATCACCGACGATACCGAGGCGCTCTCCGCGGACGCGGAAGAGGAATACAACGTGGCCGTTCAGCAGCTGGCCACGGCCGCCCGGCGCTTTGACGGTGTGAAGCTGCCGGCGGACCAGAGGCGCACCCTCACCCGTCTCAGGCTCCTGCTCGCCGCCCCGCCACCCGGCATCCCAGCTGAAGCGACCGAGCTGACCAGACTGACCACCAGCATGCAGGCCGACTACGGCAAGGGCACCTACTGCCGGAAGCAGAAAGAGTGCCTTCAGATCAATGACTTGAGCCGCATCCTGGCTGAGAGCCGTGACCCCGCTGAGCTCCTCGATGCGTGGCAGGGTTGGCATCGGGTAGGGGCGCCGCTGCGGAAACCGTACACCCGCTTTGTCGAGCTGTCCAACAAGGGCGCCCGCGGACTCGGCGCCTCCGACCTGGGCGCTCTCTGGCGCTCCGGCTATGACATGCCCCCTGAAGCGTTCGCGGAAGAGGTGGAGCGGCTCTGGGGCCAGGTACGGCCGCTGTATCTCTCGCTGCACGCGTATGTCCGTAGCCGTCTCACCGAGAAATACGGCCCCGAGCTGGTGCCTCCCGGCGGTATGATCCCGGCCCACCTGCTGGGAAACATGTGGGCCCAGGAGTGGGGCAACATTTACGACGTGGTGGCGCCTCGAGGGGTAGCCGCACAGGGTTATGACCTGACCGAGCTACTTCGGGCCAGAAAGGTGGACCAGCTTCGGATGGTGCGGTACGGCGAGCGCTTCTTCACGTCGCTCGGCCTCCCCGCGCTGCCGGCGACATTCTGGGAGCGCTCCCTGATCGTCAAGCCGCGGGATCGCGAGGTGGTGTGCCACGCGAGCGCCTGGAACATAGACGACGAGGAGGATGTCCGGATCAAGATGTGCACCGAGGTAAGCGGAGAGGATTTCGTCACGGTGCACCACGAGCTGGGTCACAACTACTACAGCCTGGCATACAAGGACCAGCCGTATCTGTTCAAGAGCGGTGCCCACGACGGCTTCCATGAAGCGGTGGGTGACGCGATCGCGCTCGCCATCACGCCGGAATATCTCCGGACGGTTCGCCTCCTCGATCGGGTTCCCACCGAGGCGAGCGACACGGCGCTCCTCCTCAGGCAGGCGATGGACAAGGTGGCGTTTCTCCCCTTCGGGCTGCTGATTGACCAGTGGCGCTGGAAAGTGTTCTCGGGAGAGATCAAGCCGGCCGAGTACAACGCGAGCTGGTGGAAGCTCCGAAACAGCTACCAGGGCGTGTCCGCCCCCCTTCCGCGCACCGAGGCCGACTTCGACCCCGGCGCCAAGTTCCATGTGCCGGGAAACACACCCTATACCCGGTACTTCCTCGCCCGCATTCTTCAGTTCCAGTTCTATCGCGCCTTGTGCCGTGAGGCAGGCTACAAGGGACCCATGCACCGTTGCTCGTTCTTCGGCAGCAAGGAAGCCGGCCACAAACTCGAAGCGATGCTGGCCATGGGGGCGAGCCGGCCCTGGCCCGAGGTGCTCCACGCCATGACCGGCGAGCGGGAGATGGACGCCGGCGCGATGGTGGAGTACTTCGCTCCTCTGGCGGCGTGGCTCGACCGGCAGAACCGCGGCCGGCAGCTGGGCTGGACGGATAGACGGCCGGCAAAGCGGCGCTAGCGCTCACCGCACTCCGACCTGGCCCCGCGCCGCCAGCAGCAGCTTGGCGGAGTCGTAGCCGACCCCGTCTTTGAAGACCGTCACGACCTTGCGGATCTCGGCCGGGCGCGCGATCGGATCTCCCTGGATCACGACGAGGTCGGCGATCTTGCCCGGCGCGATAGAGCCGAGATCCTTGTCAACGCCCAGAATTTTGGCGCCGTTGAGCGACATGATCCGCACCGCTTCGACCGGAGTAAACCCTGATTCAATGAGCAACTCGAAGTTGCGCTGATCGCCGAAGCCCGGGAGAGCGCCGCCGTTGCCGGTGGGATCCACCCCCGCGGCGAGCAGCCCGCCGGCCCGCACGAAGGCGAGCTCGAACTGCTGCGCCTTCTTGAACACGGCCGGCGAGATGCCGAACCCTTCGGCCTCGGCGATGCGAACGCGGGTGGCGAGGTATTCGGTGCGCACGTCCGGGCTCATCGCTTCGAGCACCCGCTCCTCCAGGGGAGGGCGGTTCGGTACGAAGAGCTCATAGACGGCGAGTGTCGAGGTCATGGGAATTTTCTTGGCGATCATGTCGCGAAAGGTCGCCTGCACCGGCTCGCTCTGGAGGTCGAGGTTGCGCAGCACGCCTTCATCGTCGGTCGGGCAGGCGTCCGGCTGCTTGGCGGGATCATACTCGGTGTTGACGAAGAGCCCGTGCTCCAGGTTGTCTATCCCGATCGCCACAGCTTCGCGGAAGCCGACCGAGCAGAGATGCCCCGTCACCTTGAGGCCGCGCTTGTGCGCCTCGTCCACCACCGCCGCCAGCTCGCCCCGGCTGATACGGGTGTACACCTTGAACCAGGTGGCCCCCTCTTCCGCCCAATAGGCGACGACCCGCCGGGCGTCGGCGGAGTCCTTCACGTTGTACATGCGCATCGAGGTGTTGGCGCCGGTGATGTAGGGGCCGGTGATGTGCATGCGGGGCCCCACCAGCTCTCCTTTCTCCACCGCGTGCTTCATGTTCATCTCGACGTAAGGCGAAAGCGATCCCGTGGTGCGGATGGTCGTCACCCCGGCGCCGAGATACAGTCGCGGAGCGCTGTACGGCAGCTGGGTGGCCCGGTTGGTGGTGGTGTACCAGGTGTGGTTGTGCAGCCCGACCAGGCCCGGGATCACGGTATGACCCGCCAGGTCGAGCACCCGGGCTCCCCTTGGCACCTTCACCTCCCTGGCCGGTCCCACCGCCCGGATCCGGCCGCGCTCGATGACGATGGTTCGGCCTGGGGCCGGCGGCGCTCCGGTGCCGTCAACCACACGCACGTTGGTGAGGGCCACCACGGGCGCGGCCACGCTCACGTACTCCCGCACCGAAGGGGCGAGCGCCGTGGTGTCCTGCGAGAGAAGCGGTGCGGGAGCGAGCCCGGCGAGAAGGCCTGCGGCGGCGAAGACTTGGCGCATCGAGGATGTCCCGGACCAGGTGAGGGTGAGGCTGTGCGCTGGAGCCGTTGTGGCGCCTTCGCTGCGCTCGAGGTGACAATGGTTGGGCAACGGTTTCCGACTGAGAATACTAGTCAACGGACAGCGCGGTGTGCATTCCGGCCGAGAGATGCTCGGCGTTGTGGCAGTGGAGCATCCATCTTCCCGGGTTGCTCAGGTCGAGCAACAGGTCCACCATGCCGCCCGCCGGAACCAGGGCCGTGTCTTTCCAGGCGAGGTCCTCGACCGCCACGCCGTTGCGGGCCAGCACGAGAAACCGCTGGCCGTGCAGGTGGATCGGGTGCGCCATCGGGTGCAAGGTGTGCCTGTCGTTGCGCAGTCGGAGCTTCACCCGCGCCCCCCGATCAAAGCGCCAGCGGATCGCGTGGTTCTCGCGCCCGGTTGCGGGCTCGCGCAGCCGCCAGTGGGCCTGGCCGGCGGTGGGCAGCCAGTCCATCATCGGCATGGTCGGCGCCCACTCGACCGGGTGGGCATAGGCGGTGTCGAGGCGGAGGAGCTGAACCAGCCGGAACGGCAGCGAGTCAACCGTCAGAGTGAGGAGAAGCTCGCGGTCCGGAGGGCGCTGAAGGTGCTCCCGTTGGAGTGCGCCAAGCTCACGCTGGAGGTGGGGACGCGCCCGAAGCCGCTCGTAGTCGGCGCCGAGGGGCGGTGCCCGGGTGCCCCTCACGACGATGTACCCGAGCGTGTCCACTCTCTGTAAGAAGGTGCCGGCCGTGTGGTCAATGGCGCGGACCCGGTTGACCAGCGTGACCGTGCCGCTCGCCGGCAGCCGCACTTCTACGGTGTAGCGCTCCGATGGCGCGACAACCGCGCTGGCCGCCCAACGCTCACGCGCGTACGGGCCAGCATCGGCGCCCACGAGCTTGAGCGGGAGGTCGCCGTCCGGACCGGCGAGCGCCATGTTGAAGACCCGGGCGCTGGCCGCATTGATTAGCAGGAGCCGCAGCACCTCCGCCGGCCTTCCCTCCAGTCTTCTCCGCTCGACGCCGTTCAGCAGGAGGTGGGTGCCGAGCCGCCCCATGAGGGCATGAGTCGGTGTCTCTCTTCCGTAGGGAAAGAGGCCCTCCTCCCCCGCAAGCACGTCGTCGAGCACCAGCGGCAGCTCGCGGTGCACCGGGTTGCCGCCGGCCCCGGGAGTACCGGTAGCGGCACGCACCACGATAGTGCCATAGAGACCCAGGTCCTGGAGCACGTCCTCGCGATGGTGCGGGTGATACCAGTAGATGCCGGCATCGGGAAAGCGGAGCCGGTAGAGGAAGCGCCCGCCTGGCGGAACCGCCTGCTGGGTGAGACCCGGAACGCCATCGCTCGAAGCATCGAGCCGGAGCCCGTGCCAGTGAATAGCGGCGGGCCACTCGGTGCGATTGACAAACTCGACCACCAAGTTGCTGCCCCGCAGCACGTCGAGAATAGGGCCGGGCGCCTGGCCGTTGAAGAGATATCCCATCTCCTGCCGCCCGCCGATGACGCGCCGTCCCGGAGCAGCCTCCAATCGCAGAGTGTCTCCATCACCCAGCCGCAATACGTCGCTCGGCCGTGCGGGGGGCGCCGTGGAGTCCGCGGCCGGCAGCCACGGCGTGGCGCCCGGGGCCAACCCGGCAAGCGATTGAGCCATGCTGATGCCGGCGATCATTGGCGGCATGGGCCAGCCGCCGGGCATGGCGAGCCGATGATTGCCGTGGCCCGCCTGGAGGTGGCGACTGGGGCCGGCGGTACCGGAAGGGAGGGCCAGCGGGCCGTGCCCGTCGAGCCGGGTGCTCGGCGAGAGCCCGCGCAGTACGATTCGTCCCCCGCGAGATCGCGGCGCGGCCGAGCGCTCGGCGGTGACCAGCAGCAGAAACTTGTCCAGGGCGACGGAACCGAGGCGCACCCGTCCTTCGCGCACCTCGCCCAGTCGGATCACCGGATCGAGTCCTGGCGGCATCGCCCAGGCTACGTATGCCGAGTAGGCTCCCAGGGATCGCGGGTCGGGAAGGCCGCGGGCCTCGAGCACGAGGTTGTGTACCTGGATGCCTTCGGCCGTCACCGCCACGCCAAAGGGCGTCGGGGATTGGCGGAGCTCCACCACGGCCGAGATGCCTCGGATTCCGGGGGCGGCCACGAGTGGAATGCAGTAAAGGTCGCGACTGGGGCCGGGCACCGTGGAATCGCTGCAGAAGCCGCGATCGCCGGCGAGCGCCGCGACCAGACTGAGGAGAGTCATTGCAGTGGGCATTGGAACAATGTTGACGCCGGAGAGGTCGGGACGGTAGGGGGTTGCCGTTGCGCTCCGGCCCAATCCCGCCTAGGCTCCCGCTCGGGACCTCATCCGGTGCAGCACCCCGCCAATCCAATGTGGCCGATGCGCTCGTATAGCATGACACAGGACCGCCGGCCGACTTCGCGCACCGGGCACTTCACCTCAGGCCAGCCAGCCGTGCCCGAAGATCACGACCAGGTTCTCCTCCGACGCATGGCCGACGGTGACGAATCGGCCCTGGCGGCGCTGTACGACGAATGGAGCGACCGAGTCCACACCGTCGCCTTCTGGATCCTGCGCGACGCAGATGAGGCCGAGGACATCGTCGAGGAGACCTTCTGGCAGGCTTGGCGGACGGCGAGCCGGTACGACCCGCGGCGTTCCGCCGGGGCCACGTGGCTCGTCATGATCGCCCGCAGCCGCGCGCTGGATCGTCTTCGGGCCCTGCGGCGGAGGGCGGTGTGGACGTCCGCGGCCTCGACGACCCACACCCTGCTCGATGAAGCGGCGGCAGCGGGACCGAAGTCACCCGGCACCCAACCCGACAGGAGCGAGCGCGATTCCGAGCTGGCCTCCGCATTGGGCGCTCTCCCCCCCGAGCAGCGGGAGGCTCTGGAGCTGGCGTTCTTCGGCGGGTTGTCTCACGCCGAGATCGCGGCCGCAATGGCCCAACCGCTGGGCACGGTGAAGACCAGAATCCGTCTCGCGATGCAGAAGCTTCGCCAGCGTCTGGCGCACTTACGCGAGGAAGGCCAATGACCGCGGCCCCAAGCCACGAAGAGCTACGCGAGATGCTGCCGGCGGCAGCCTTGGAGGTCCTCGACGGCGAGGACCTCCAACTGGTGCTGGCACATGCCCGCGATTGCGCCGAGTGCGCGAGGCTGTTGGGTGAGTATCGTGAAGTCGCCGCCGCCATCGCGCTCGTGTTGCCCCGCCGCCAGTTGTCCGCTGCCGGTTCCGCCCCCTTGCGGGCTCGGCTGTTGGCGCGCGCCCGGGAAAGCGGCCGGCCGGCACCAGTCCGTCCGGAAGAAGCCGCTACCGGCTCGCCCGCCCGGCGGAGATTCTCGCTGGCGGAGCGGTGGGCGGGGTGGGCGGTCGCGGCCGGGCTCGCGGGGGTCATGCTCATGCATCATGCGGTACACCGGCCGCTGGACTACGGCTGGCTGGTTGCCGGTGCGCTGCTGGTCGTTCTCATCGGCTTGGGCGCTTACGCCCGCGACCAGCGAGGCAGAGCATCAGCCCTGCAGAGCCATCTGGACTCCCTCCAGCGCCGCAGCGAACCGTTTGGGCCATAGCGGTCGCGCTCCGCCATCCGCCGCCCGGGGCCCGTTCCGCAATCCACATTGTCCACAGGTGTCTACGTAACTTGCATCCTCGCAGGCAGCAGAGCCTTACCCTCCACAAAATCTCCACAGCCCTCGTGGGTAACCCGAAGGAAATCGGGCGCTTGAATCGGTTTGTCCCGCGGCTCTAGATTTCATCCTTCCCGGTTTGATTCACGCACCATCGCTGGAGGTCTCCATGCGGCGCGAAGCTCGCCTGAGGCTCGAATTCGCTCGCCTCTATCCTGGAGTGGAAGCCGGAGTGTGGGAGGCGGCCGGTGTGCTGGCGGACAAGGTTCTCGCCTGCCGCCTGCTCCTGCCCAGTGGCGGATTCATCCTGCGCGACCGCGCGCTCAGCGGTGACCACTTCGAGTTTCGCGGCGGATCCGCTCCCCGACAGCTTACGCCCGAGACGCTCTCGGCCGACCCGCGCGGCGCCGCGACCGACTCGGCTCTCAGCACCTCCAGCTAGGCGGGTCCGTCGTTACATCTCCCCCGCCACAAGAGTCCCTGCTTTACGGACACTGGGCTCGGCGGGGTGTCCGGTGGCTTCGGCGCCGACGGTGGGCATGAGCCGAGCTCGGATACCCGGAGGAATCGCATATGCGTCACCTGCTTCGCCTTTCCCTGGCTCTGCTGGCACTCGGCGCCTGCCGGAGCCCCACCGACAACGATCAGGGTGGCGTGCCACCCCTCCTCACCGAGCTCCCTCGGACCCTTTCTTCCGCAGAGCTTCGCATCGTCGAAGGTGCCAACCTCTTTGCCTTCGACCTTATGCGGGAAGCCACCCGGGCGCTACCCTCCGATTCCAACGCGTTCCTCTCTCCGCTGAGCGCCTCCTTGGCCCTGGGCATGACGCTCAATGGGGCCAATGGCGAGACCTTCGAGCAGATGCGGACCGCCCTCCGGCTCGACGGCATGACCGAGTCGGAGATCAACGAGGGCTACAGGGATCTCATCGCACTGCTGGGGGGGCTGGATTCCCGAACCGAGACTCGCATCGCCAACTCCATGTGGGGCCACGAGGGACTTTCGCTCGAGCCGTCGTTCGCTGAGGCGGGTCGGAGCTTCTTCGATGCCGAAATCCGCACGCTCAACTTCGGGGATCCTGCGGCCGTGGAAACCATCAACGACTGGGTGAGCGGCAAGACCAACGGTCGGATTCCCCAATTGCTCGAGCAGATCGCGGAAGGCGAGATCCTCTTCCTGATCAACGCCATCTACTTCAAGGGAAAGTGGCGGGTTGCCTTTGATTCCCGGGACACTGGGGACGGACCCTTCCACGGAGCCGACGGCCGGGATCGCACCGCGCCGCTGATGCGGCAGGAAGAAACTCTGCATTACGACGAAACCCCCGAGTATCAGGCGGTGGACCTCCTCTACGGCAACGGCGCCTTTGCGATGACGGTACTCCTCCCCGCTCCCGGCCGAACGCCGGCCGAGGTGCTGGCGGGCCTGGACCCCGCGGCCTGGAGCGCCCTCACCGCTCGATTCCACGAGGCGGAGGTGCACCTCACCTTGCCCCGGTTCCGCCTGGAATATGCCCGGAGCCTAGGCCAGGACCTGTCGGCATTAGGCATGGCCATCGCGTTCGACGAGGGCCGCGCCGACTTCTACCGCATCGCGGACGTGCGGCCCGACAGGCTCTACATTACCCGAGTGGACCAGAAGACGTTTGTCGAGGTGAACGAGGAGGGCACCGAGGCAGCGGCGGCCACCGCGGTGGGTATCGGCGTAACCAGTGCACCTGAAGTGGTGGAGATGAAGGTGGACCGTCCGTTCCTCTTTGCCATCCGGGAGCGGCTGTCGGGGACGCTGATGTTTCTGGGAGTGATGAACGCGGTGGGGACGTAGGCAGTGAGTCCTGAGCCTCGGGCCTAGCGGCCATCCACATCGTGCGGGATCTCGCTGTGCAGCAGGGCCGCCACACGAGCCGCGAGCACGTCGGGCACGAACGGTTTTTCGAGCAGTGGCCCTGGGAGATCGCGCAGTTGAGCAGCGTCAGTGTATCCGGAGACGAACAGAACTCGGGGAGGTGAGGGGCGTCCGGCCAGTCGAGTGGCGAGCTCTCGCCCCCCCATGACGGGCATGCGGAGATCGATTATCACCAGGCTCACGGGCTCCTGGACGGCTTCGAGGATGGCCAGCGCCTGTTGGCCGTCGGCCGCTTCGAGCACCCGGCAATACCCGGTTTCGGTCAGCGTACGGGCCATGAGCCGGCGAACAGTTCGCTCGTCGTCCACTACCAGCACGATCGGCTTGCCCGGAGGGTTCTCGGCCGTGTCAGGCATTGGAGGTCCAAGAGGTTTGTAGTGTCGGGGAGAACTTAGCTCTGGTCGAACGCTGCCCGCAATACGGTGCGAGCCCTGGCAGCATAGCGGGCGGCGCCTCTGGCCCGCCGCCCGAGCGCCGCATAGGTTACGGAAGGCCCCGGTCAAGCTGGCGGGCGGGTCGAGAGAGCTGGGAGGTGACCGTGGGCGAGTCCGAAGCTCGAGAGGTCCGTCTCAAGTCCGAGTACGCCGAGGAATACCCCGACCTCGAGCCCGGCCGCTGGCTCCGCCCGTCCGACCTCGCGGCGCGTTTGGTGGCCCGGACCCACGCGCGGCGGCGGCTCAGCCTCCATACCCGCACCTTCAATCCACTGCACTTCGAGTTTCGGGGAGGCCAGCGCCCGGGTAAGCGGCCGCCAACCGCTCGCACCCGGGCTACTGATCGGCCGGAGGACCCGGCCGGGGACAGCTGACTGCCGGTGAAGCGGCCGGGCTAGCCGCCGAACGAGTCGGAGAGTCGCTGGCCCGCGTACTCCAAAGCCTCCTGAGCTTTGGCGACCGCCATTCGACACTCACTCCCGCCGCCTGGAGTGCGGCCTCGAGCTCGGCGGCCACCTCGACCTGGGCGGGTTTCCGCCGGGCGGAGTGGTACGTCGTCCGAGTCGCCGTCGCCCCCGGCCGCAAATATCAGAGCAGCGCCAAGTGCTCTTGGCGCGAATCGTGTTCAGCGCATTCCGTTCCCCTTCGCATGTATTGGTAAAACACCCGGCCGGCTGCTCCAGCGCGGTGGTTTTGCTCGACAGCGACAGTGCCGAGGATTGGAATGCTGCTGCTGTGCGTTGGAGCACAGGGATTCGTGGCGATCAACTGTCGGGGGACGGCGAGGCTTGTCGAAGGTGCGGCATAGGCAGTTTTGTTAGGCGTCCCCTGGACCGCAGAAGCATTTCAGCCGAGTACGGCCCTTTACGTGGAGAGCCCTTCATGGCGACAGTGCTGCGCTGGATGACGCTGGGTATAGGACTCCTCATGGTGGGGGGAACGCTTCTCAACTTCAGCCGGAGCCCGCATTGGTTCGTCCGCGGTTGGGACTATCCCCGCATCCAGATCGCACTGCTCACCGCCGCTTCCGGCACCGCCTATGCGCTCTGGTTCTCGCAAGGCACCGCGCTGGAGTGGCTCTTCGTGGCGGCCACCGCGGGCTGCGCGCTCCGGCAGATCTGGAAGATCTTCCCCTATACCTCGCTGGCGCCGGTGCGGGTGCAGCAGAGCAAAGGAGGCCCGGCGCGCTCGACCGTACGGCTGCTGGTCACCAACGTGTTGATGGAGAACGCCCAGCACGACCGGCTGCTCCAGCTCATCCGCGAATCCGATCCCGACGTGGTGCTCGCGCTGGAAACCGATGAGGTGTGGGCCCGGGCGCTGGAGCCGGTCAGGCGGACCCACCCCCACGTCCTCCGCCACCCGCGGGACAACTACTACGGGCTGATCCTGTTCTCCCGACTTCCCCTGTTGGAGGCCCGAGTGGAGTTTCTGGTGCAGGACGACGTCCCTTCAGTGCACGCGAGCTTCGAGGTGGCCGGTGAGCGAGTCTTCCTGTACGGTCTGCACCCCCGCCCGCCCGAGCCGATCAGGGACCAGGACTCCACCCCCCGTGACGCCGAGCTGGTGATCGTCGGCCGGATGATCGGAGAGGCGGACGGCCGGCCCACCATCGTGGCGGGCGATCTGAACGACGTGGCTTGGTCTCCTACCAGCGAGCTCTTCCTCCGGCTGAGCGGTCTGCTGGATCCCCGGATGGGCCGCGGCCTCTACAACAGCTTCAACGCCGACAACCGTCTGTTCCGGTTTCCGCTGGATCACGTCTTCCACTCCAACCATTTTCGGCTGGTGGAGCTCCAGCGGTGCGGGCACATCGGCTCCGACCATTTCCCCATGCTGATCGAGCTGAGCTACGAGCCTGACGCGCCCGCGGAGCAGGCGGAGACGGAGTCAGAGGCCGGAGACGCCGGTGAAGCGCAGGAGAAACTGGAGGAACAGGCGGACGCGGCGAGTACCGGCCAGGACCGCCCGGAGCGGGAATGAGCGGCGGTGTCATGCGCGCCTGGGCGGTACACATCTACACCGCTTCGGGCGCCGCTCTCGCGTTTCTGGCGGCGATGGAGACCTCCAGCACCTCACCCGATCCCCGCCGGGTCTTTCTGCTGCTCGCGGCCGCGGTGCTGATAGATGCCACCGACGGTCCGCTCGCCCGACGTTGGGAAGTGAAGCGATGGCTCCCCGGAATGAACGGGCGCACCATTGACGACATCGTGGACTATCTCACCTTTACCTTCATTCCGCTCCTGCTCGTCTGGCGAATGGGCTGGCTGCCGGAGCCGGCGGCGCTCTGGGTCATCCCGGCGCTCGTCGCTTCACTCTTCGGGTTTGCCAACGAGGGCGCCAAAGACGAAGCGGGAGGGTTCTTCCTGGGGTTTCCCTCCTACTGGAACATTGTAGCGTTCTACGCGGGGCTGCTGGACCGGCTCTACGGCCCCTCGGTCAACGCCGCTGCACTGCTCGCCCTGGCCGTGCTCACGGTGCTGCCGGTGCGCTTTCTCTATCCCAACCTGGCCCCGGCGCCGTGGCGCCTTCCCCTTCTGGCTGGAGCCGGGGTGTGGCTCGGGATCATGCTCTGGATGCTGCGGGACTATCCGCTGTCGCCGGAGTGGCTGGTGTGGGGATCGCTGGGTTATCCGCTGTTCTACGTCTGGCTGTCGGTCCGGCTTGCTCGGGTGGGCCGGCCGCCTCACGAGTAGAGGCTCACTCCCGTCGCCTTGAAGGTGGCGTACACCGTCATCCCCTCGGCCAGCGACATCCCGATCACCGCCTCCCTGGTGATCTCGGCGACGAGCACCGGCCGGGTGCCCAGCACCACTCTGAGCCTCTCCCCACCGGGAGGCTCGGGCACCAGCTCCAGGATGGGACCGCAGAAGACGTTCTGCGCACTCCCTTCGGGGCGATCGCGGTGGAGCGTCACCTCGCGGGGGCTCACGGTGGCGAACACCTCCCCGTCGCCAGGATCGTCTCCCACGGAAATCTCCCCGTCCGGGGTGCGAACCCGCGGACTTCCCGCGCCATCGTCCGCCGCTCGCTGGCCGATGAACAGATTGGTTCCCATCAACTCGGCCACGAAGCGCGACCGGGGCGAGCGCAGCAGCTCATCCCGCGAGCCCGCCTGCGAGATCCGCCCCTGGTCCACGACCAGGATCCGGCTCCCGAACACCAGCGCCTCCAGCGGGCTGTGGGTCACGTAAACGGTGATGCAGGAAAGTCCGCGCAGCAGCTCGCGCAGCTCGGTGCGTACCGTGCGGCGGGTCTGGAGGTCGAGCGCCGACAACGGCTCATCGAGGAGCAGCAGGCTCGGGTTCAGCACCAGGGCCCGCGCCAGCGCGGTGCGCTGCTGCTGCCCCCCGGAAAGCTGGGCCGGCCGCCGATCTCGCAGCGGCAGAATTCCCGCTCTCCCGAGCGCCTCCTCCACCCGCGCCCCGGTATCGCGCGACGAGACCCGGAGCGCCTCCAGGCCGAAGGCCACGTTGCCCCAGACCGAGAGGTGAGGAAAGAGGGCGTAGTCCTGCGGAACGTAGGCGATGTCCCGTTGCCAAGCAGGGACGGCTGTCTCCGACTCGGTGTCGGCGTACACCGCTCCGCCGACCGAGATGAGCCCGCGGTCAGGGAAGTCGAGCCCGGCTAGAAGCCGCAGGATGGAGGTCTTGCCGGCTCCACTCTCGCCCACGATCACGGTGGTGCTTCCCGCCGCGGCGGTGAATTCGACGTCGAGCTCGAACCGGCCCCGCCGCTTAGCGATCCGAGAAACCAGCACGGACGCCGAGCGCGGTAAAGCCGGAGGGAGCCAGACGAACCGAGAGGAGTACCGCGAGGGAGACCAGCAGCAGCACTACCGACAGCGCGATCGCCGCCTCCACATCGGTCTGCAGCGCGATATACACCGCGAGCGGCATGGTCTGGGTCACCCCCGGCATGTTGCCGGCAAAGGTGATGGTGGCCCCGAATTCACCGAGCGCCCGTGCCCAACCCATGGCCGCGCCGGCGAGGAGCGAGGGAAGCGCCAGCGGCAGCATGACGCGGAAGAATGTCCGGACGGGAGCGGCCCTCAATGTGGCGGAGGCGTCGAGGTAGCGCCGATCTACTTCCGCGAGCCCGGCGGAAGTAGCTCCTATGAAGAAAGGCGCCGCGACGAACATCTGCGCCACCACCACGCCGAGCGTGCTGAAAGGGAGCTCCACCCCGAGCGCGCCCAGCGCGCCGCCGGCCAAGCCGGTGCGCCCGAACGCGGTGAGCAGCGCTACCCCGGCTACGGTAGGCGGGAGCACCATCGGCAGGGCGATCAAGACCTCCAACAGGCGCTTACCCCGGAACTCCGAAGTCGCCAGCAGGTACGCCACGGGCAGGCCGAGGAGCACGATGGCCAGTGTGGAAGCGGTGCTGGTGATGAGGCTGAGCCGCAGCGCCTCGACCACGATGGGATCGCGAAGGCGGCCCAGGAGCTCGCCGGCGGGAACGCGAACCAGCAGGCTCAAGAGCGGCAGGCCGAGCAGCAGGAGCAGGAGCGTCCCCAGCAAGGCGACCGCGAGCCGCAGCGCCAGCTCTCCCAGCGAGAGGCGGCGGAAGCGGGCGGCGCCTGAAGTCATCGGGGTAACAGGCCGTGACGCTGGAGCACCCGTTGCCCGGCGGGGCTCAGCAGCAGCCGGATAAAGGCGCGGGCGGCATTCGGGTTCCTTGCCTCCTCGAGGACCGCCACGGGATAGCTGGCGAGCACGTTGAATTCATCGGGTATGTCGAGCACCCTGAGGTGGGGCGCGGCACTCCGGTTCACGTCCGAGCGATAGACCATTCCGGCATCGGCTTCGCCCAGTTGAACCTTGGCGACGACCGACCTGACGTTCTCCTCCTCGGAAACCACGTTGGCCAGCACCCGCCGGGCGTAGTGAGGTGGAAATCCAGGTGCGCCGGCCAGGTTCCGAAGTGCCTCCCTGCTGTACCTTCCCGCCGGCACCGCCTCAGCCGCGACGACCAGCTTGACCCCGCGACGGGTCAGATCCTCCAGCCGGCCGATCTGAGCGGGATTGCCCCGAGGAAGGATCACGACCAACCGATTCCGAGCAAAGAGTTGGGGCTCCCCGGCCACCAGACCACGTCCCTCTGCATACGCCATCCACCTCCGGTCGGCCGAGGCCAGGAGGTCGGCCCTGGCACCCTGCTCCAGCTGCACCGCGAGTTGCTGTGATCCGGCGAAGTTGAAATGTACCCGAAGACCGGGGTGCTCGCCCTCGAGCCCGCGCGCCAACTCCTGGAAAGCATCGGCGAGCGAGGCCGCGGCGAAGACAGTGAGCGCGCTGGGGGTGGACCCGGGGGCAGGCGCTTGAGCCCAGACGCCGGGCGCGAGCGCCAGCCAAGTTGCCACCGCTGCTGACACCCCGGCGCCGGCGCTCACGCGGAGTTCGCTCCCTCTCGCTGCCCGCGGATCAGCGGTTCGAAGACGAGGGAGCAGCTTGAAGCAGTTGCGGCGGTGGACCCGACCGGGCTTGGACGGTGACGGTATAGGGGCCGAAGACCAGCTCCTCGGCAGCCTCGTCATGTCCGTATCCGATCGTGTAGGTCCCCGCCCCCGCTATACCCGCGGTCACATCCTTCTGAAAATTCTGATCCTCCACCGCCTGGGTAGAGGCCAGCGCAGAGGGGGTGAAGACCAACGAGGTGTGGTGGTCGGTTTCGAGGTCGGGGATCTCCTCGTCCTGATCGTCGTAGAACTGCACTTCGGCCCGCACCGTCTGGCCGGCCGTCAAGGTCAAGCCGGTAGCATCCACCCCATCCACGAAGAGCGCGGCGGAGGCAGGGGTGTGATCCTCGCCGGGGTCGGTCTCGTCGCCTCCGCAGGCAAGGAGGCTGAGCGTCAGGAGTATCGCGGGAGTGATCCGCGTGGCGGCAGTCAGGCGCACGGTGGGTTTCTCCAGTTCGTGAATACTTGAATGAGTAGGGCTCATGATTCACCGCCGAACCGCATGGCCGCACGGACCGTGCGTGGCGTCCCGGGGTTGAGGTAGCCGGAGGCCCTCAGCTCGGGATAGCGGACGTCGAGCAGGTTCAGGAGATCGAGCTCGAGCACCCCGCCCATGCCGCGGAGCCGAAGCGAGGTGCCCACATCGAGAACGCCGTAAGCCTGAGTTCGCACACCCGGCTCGCCGATGGGGGTAAAGGGGCCTGAGAATCGAAGCAGCGCCCGGGATTCCACCGTTGTGCTCAACGTGGCCTCGACACCCGTTCGCCCGAAATACTGGGAGACCCCGGGCACCCGATCCCCCGGAGCCAGGGTAACGTCGTGAAGGCTGGGACGCAGGGGAGACCCAGCCCGCGCCGGTGACAGCGTGGGGACCACGCTACCCCCTCGGCTCGGAGTCACCGCCGTCATCTCGGCGTCGTTGAAGGTGCCCTCGGCTATGAAGCGGAGCCCCGACCCGGCGGTGAGTGCCAGATCCAGGGAGACGCCCCGACGCCTGCTCCGGCCCGCGTCAGACACCGCCCGCGTCACCGGGTCCTGCAATCGCTCGTTGGAGCCGTCCAATTGGAAGAGAGCCACCTGGGCGTGGAACCGGTCGCCCGCGTAGGTGACTCCGACCTCCTTGGCCCAGGCGACAACAGGGGGCCGCGAGGGATCGCCGATCACCCCCACGGCGCCGCGGAAGCCGCGGCTCAGCGAGCCCAGCAGGGCGACACGGCTGCCGATGAGATAGCGGGCGCCGAGCTTGGGACTCGCCAGCACTCGGGTCTTCTCTT
>JACCQZ010000304.1 GCA_013813875.1 Gemmatimonadales bacterium
CCGCAGAGCTTTCCCATGATGGACCTGATCCAGCCGCCCCAGGGCATCGAGGGAACCGACATCAACTTCACCGAGATGCTTCAGGAGATGCTGCCGAAGCGGAAAAAGCGGCGCACCGTCAAGATTCCCGAGGCGCGCCGGGTGCTGGTGGATGAGGAGCTCAAGAAGCTGGTGGACATGGACGACGTGATCAACGAGTCGCTCGACCGGGTGGAGAACCACGGCATCATCTTCATTGACGAGATAGACAAGATCGCGGGGGAACGGGGTCAGGGCGGCGGGCCCGACGTGTCCCGCGAGGGGGTGCAGCGCGATCTGCTGCCGATCGTGGAAGGCTCGACGGTGCAGACCCGCTACGGCTACGTCCGGAGCGACCATATCCTCTTCATCGCGGCCGGTGCGTTCCACGTGTCCAAGCCGTCCGACCTGATCCCCGAGCTGCAGGGACGGTTTCCCATCCGGGTCGAGCTCCAGCCGCTCACCGAGGGAGACTTCATCCGGATCATGACCGAGCCGGAAAACGCCCTCACCAAGCAGTACCAGGCGCTGGTGGCGGCGGAGCAGGCGGAGCTGATCTTTACGGCCGCGGGCATCGCCGAGGTGGCGCGGGTGGCCTTCATGGCCAACGACCGGATGGAGAACATCGGGGCGCGCCGCCTGCACACGGTGATGGCGGCATTGATGGAGGACGTGCTGTTCGACCTGCCCGAGCTGGCGGAAAAGCGGATCGTCTTCGATGCCGATACCGTCAAGGAGCGGCTGGCCCGGATCATCAACGACGACGATCTGCGGCGCTACATCCTCTGAGTCGTGCCGCAGCCCCCGGAGCCACTCCACGCCACCGACGAGCCCGCTGAGCCGCCGCCGCCCCCGGCGCTCCGCCGCTGGCTGCCTACGCGCTGGACCTTCTTCGCGGTCGCGGTCGCGGGCCTACTGGTCGTGTCCCTCTGGCTCCGCTACAGCGCCAGCGCGCCGCCGCCCGCCCCTCCACCGGCCGTCCGCCCGCCCTCGATCGCCATCCTCCCGCTGGTCAACGCCAGTCCCGATACCGCCAACGAATACCTCAGCGACGGGATCACCGAGCAGTTGATCGGCGCGCTCGGTCCCGTGCCGGGGCTCCGGGTGATCGCGCGGCCGTCGGCCTTTGCCTACGACGAGCGGGCCCTGGATGCGCAGGCCATCGGCCAGCGGCTCGACGTGGGAGCGGTGCTGGAGGGCAGCGTGCGGCAGTTCGGCGACCGGCTGCGAGTCAACGTCCATCTGGTCAGCGTTCCCGAAGGCTTCGACATCTGGTCGGAGACTTATGAGCGGCCGGCCGCGGATCTGTTCGCCGTCGAAGACCACATCGCGCGTTCGGTCGTCGCCGCGCTCCGGCTCAGGCCTCCGGCGGCATTGGTCACCCAGCCGACCGCGAGCTTCGAGGCGCACACCGCCTATCTGCAGGGTCTCTACCACTCGCGCCGCTTTACCCGGCGAGGCGTCCAGCTGGCCATCAACTATTTCGGCGAGGCGATCCGTCTCGACTCGACGTTCGCCGGCGCGTGGGCGGGACTGGCCGATGCTTACATCCAGCGCGGCATCGTGGAGGAGCTGCGTCCCAAGGAGAGCATGCCGCCGGCCAAGGCCGCCCTGGAGCGGTCGCTGGCGCTCGACAGCACCCTGGCGGAGGCGCACACCACGCTCGGGCTGATCCGGTTCCACTACGACTGGGATTGGACCGGCGCGGAGGCGTCATTCCGGCGGGCCACGGCACTCAACCCCAACCTCGCCGAGGCGCATCTCTGGCTGGCCCACCTGCTGCTGGCGCTCGGCCGTGCCGAGGAGTCCTCTGCCGCGGGCCGGCGGGCGTTGTCGCTGAGTCCGGCCGATCAGCGCACCCGGGTGCAGCTCGGCTGGCAGCATCTGCGCGCGGAACGATACGACGAGGCCCGCGAAGCGGCCGCGAATGCGCTGAAGCAGAGCCCCTCGGCGATGGAGCCGCACTACCAGCTGGCCCTGCTGGCCGAGCTCAGCGGCGACTATCCCACCGCCATGGCTGAGCTGGAGCTGGCGCTGACTTCGGCTCCCGACCGCGCCGAGCTCCGCGCGTCGCTGGCGCGGGTCTACGCGCTGGCGGGCCGGCCCGAGGAAGCGCGCCGGATCGTGGCTGAGCTGGGCCAACCCTCCGACGGCCGGTACGTCTCGCCCTACTTCCTTGCCTGGGTCGGCGCGGCACTGGGCGACGAGCGGCAGGCCTTTGTCGAGCTGGCCGCCGCGGCGGCGGATCGGTCCGAGCACCTGGTGTATCTGCGGGTGGATCCGCGACTGGACACGCTGCGGCAGGACCCTCGCTTCGGGCGCCTGGCGGGACGCATCGGGCTGCCCTGAACGCGCCGAATAATCGGCTTGCCCGACCCCCACTGGCCGACTACAATCCCCTCCCGACCGCCAGGTCTCACGCCTCTTACACCCCACGGTTCTATGGCCCCGGTGCGCCACTTCCTCGCCATTCCCGACTTGAGCCGCGAGGAGATCGTCGCCCTGCTCGACCTGGCGACGCGGATGAAGCGGGGAGAGTACGTCGAGAAGCCGCTGGCCGGTAAGACGCTGGGAATGATCTTCGCCAAGAGCTCTACCCGCACCCGGGTATCGTTCGAGGTGGGCGCCTATCAACTGGGAGGCCACGCCCTCTTCCTGTCGGCTCGCGACATCCAGCTGGGACGGGGCGAGCCGATCCGCGATACCGCCCGGGTCCTCTCGCGCTATCTCGACGGCATCATGATCCGTACCTTCGATCACGCCGACGTCGAGGAGCTGGCCCGCTACGGCTCCATCCCGGTCATCAACGGTCTCACCGATCTGCTGCATCCTTGCCAGGTGCTCGCCGACCTGCTCACCATCCGGGAGACCGCCGGCAGCTGGGATGGGAAAGCGATCGCCTGGATCGGCGACGGCAACAACATGGCCAACAGTTGGCTCAACGCGGCGGGGGCGCTCGGCTTCGAGCTGCGGCTTGCCTGTCCGGCGGGCTACCAGCCCGACCGGAAGATCGTGGAGCGCAACGGCGCTCTGACCAGAGTCCTGCTCACCACCGATCCGGAGGAAGCCGCGCGTGGCGCCCACGTCATCAACACCGACGTGTGGGCCTCGATGGGGCAGGAGGAGGAGCAGGAGGAGCGGGCCCGCGCCTTTCGGGGGTTCATGGTGGACGCAAAGCTGATGGGGATGGCCGATCCGCGTGCCGTCTTTCTCCACTGCCTGCCGGCGCACCGCGGTGAAGAGGTCTCTGAAGACGTGATCGAGGGGCCTCAGTCTCGCGTCTGGGAGCAGGCGGAGAACCGGCTCCACGTGCAGAAGGCGCTGATGGCGACCCTGATGGGAGCCGCCTGACATGGCGCTCAAGCGCACCCCGCTCTACGACATGCACCGGCAGCTCGGCGCCAAGCTGGTGCCCTTTGCCGGCTGGGAGATGCCGGTGCAGTACCCCACCGGAATTCTGGCAGAGCATCACGCGGTGCGCGCCGGCGCCGGAATCTTCGACGTGTCCCACATGGGTGAGTTCGAGGTGACCGGCCCCGACCGGAATGCCTTCGTCAACCGGGTCACCTGCAACGACGTCTCGGAGCTGGAGCCGGGCCAGGTGCAGTACTCCGCCCTGTTGACCGAGCAGGGAACCTTCGTGGACGACTGCACGGTCTATCGCTTCGAAGACAAGCTGATGATCGTGGTCAACGCCTCCAACGTGGCCCCGGCATGGGAGCACATCGTGGGGCAGAAGGGCGGCATCAACGTCCGGCTCAAGGACATCTCCGACGAGGTTGGGCTGCTGGCGCTGCAAGGACCTCGCGCCCAGGAGATGCTGCAGCCGCTGGCCGACCGCTCGCTCGACGACATCGGCTACTACCACTTCGCCGCGGGAAATGTGGCCGGAGCGCAGTGCTTCATCTCCCGCACCGGCTACACCGGCGAGGACGGCTTCGAGCTCTACTGCCGGGAGCGCGACACCGTCGCCATCTGGCAGGCGCTCACCGCCGCCGGGGCCCAGCCGATCGGGCTCGGCGCCCGCGACTCGCTTCGGCTGGAGATGGGATACGCGCTCTACGGCAACGAGATAGACGATACCATCACCCCGTTGGAAGCCGGGCTCGGCTGGATCGTAAAGCTCGACAAGGGCTCGCCCTTTACCGGCGCCGCCGCCCTCCGCTCGCAGAAGCAGCGGGGCGTCACCCGCAAGCTGGTCGGCTTCCAGTTGAACGGGCGCTGCTTTCCCCGCCATGGCTACGGCGTACATCATGAGGGCCGCGACGTGGACATCGTCCGCAGCGGGACCATGAGTCCGTCGCTTGGCGTGGCCATCGGCACTACCTACCTGCCCGCCGCCGCGGCACACCCGGGCACCCGGTTCGAGGTCGAATGCCGGGGCGAGCGGGTAGCGGCCGAGGTAGTGCGCCGGCCGTTCTGGACCCGGGGCACCGCGCGAAAGGCTTCCTCCTAGCGGTGGCGCTGCGCGTCGCGATCCTCACCATCTCCGACGCCGGCAGCCGCGGCGAGCGGGCCGACACCTCGGGCGACGCCATCGCCGCCTGGGCCGCCGAGCGGCGGTACACCCTGGCCGAGCGCACCCTGGTGGCCGACGAAACCGCGGCCATCGCCTCCGTGCTGGTAACCTGGGCCGACAGCGACCGCGCCGACCTCATCCTCACCACCGGCGGCACCGGCCTCACCGCCCGCGACGTCACCCCCGAAGCCACCCGCGCCGTTCTCGACAAGGAAGCCCCCGGCATCGCCGAGGCGCTCAGGATGGCCGCCTACCCCCGCTTTCCCCGCGCCGCCCTCTCCCGCGGCACCGCCGGCGTCCGCGCCCGCACCCTCATCGTCAACCTCCCCGGCAGCCCGGGCGGAGTGCGCGACGGCCTGGCGGTGTTGGATGCACTGGTGGAGCATGGGGTGGAGTTGGTCAGGGGGGGGCGAATGGATCATTAGGGGGACGGGGTCGAAGGTCGAAGGTCGAAGGTCTGGGTCGAAAGCCTGCCGCGACCTTCGACCTTCGACTTCGACCTTTTAGCTTTCCCCCATGTCCTCCCAGATCCTCATCACCATGGACGACCTCGAGACCGCCGTGCCGCTAAATGCGGCGCTGGAGTCGGCCGGGTATTCGACGGCCATGTTCTCGTCCATGGACGACGCGCGGGGGTCGGTGCGGCGGGAGAGCCCCGATCTCGTCATTCTCACCGGGGGCGTGCACGAGCAGCATGCCGCGCACCTCGCCGCCCTGGCGCGGGAGGCGGAGATCTCCACCCTGGCGCTGCTGGAGCCCACCGATTCCGAGCGCACCGAGCGGGTGGAGCGGCTCGGTGTCACCGAGACGATGATGAAGCCGGTGCGGCCCGACGACGGCGTGGAGACCACCCGCCGGCTGATCGAGCGGCGGCGGCTGCAGGAGCGGACCGGGATCATCGGCGAGAGCGCGCCGATCCAGGAGCTGCTGGTCAAGATCGAGCAGATGGCGCCGGTCTCCAGCACCGTGCTGATCCAGGGGCAGAGCGGCACCGGCAAGGAGTTGGTGGCCAAAGGCATTCACGACCTTTCGCCCCGGCGGGGCAAGCCGTTCATCGCGGTCAACTGCGCGGCGCTGGCCGAGACGCTGCTGGAGTCCGAGCTGTTCGGGCACGAGAAGGGGGCGTTCACCGGGGCGGCGGAGCGCCGGCTGGGCCGGTTTGAGCTGGCCGATACCGGCACCATCTTTCTCGACGAGATCGGCGAGATCCCCTCGGCTACCCAGGTCAAGCTGCTCCGGGTGCTGGAGAGTCGCACCTTCTTCCGGGTGGGTGGGGTCCAGCCGATCAAGGTGGACGTGCGGGTCATCGCCGCCACCAACCGCGCGCTCCGCGAAGCGGTGGCGCTGGGCGAATTTCGGGACGACCTCTACTACCGGCTCAACGTCCTCAACATCTACCTGCCGCCGCTTTCGGAGCGGCGGGAGGACATCCCGCTGCTGGTCCGCCGCTTCATCCGGGAGCTCGCCCGGCAGCACGACCGCACCTTCCGCGGGATCACGCCCGAAGCGATGCAGCGGCTGGTGAGCGCGCCCTGGCCCGGCAACGTCCGCCAGCTCCGCAACCTGATCGAGTCCATGGTGGTGCTGGCGCCGGGCGCCGAGATCCGGGCCAGCGACATTCCCGCCGACATCCTCGAGGGGCCGGGGACGCTGCTCCCCATGCGGCTGCAGTCGCAGGGCGGGCACGCCATGGCCGGTCAGGAGCTGGAGTTCATCCTCCGGAGCCTGGTGGACCTCAAGCTCCAGGTCGAGGAGCTGCGCCGGCGGCTCGACGACCATCCCCAGCGGGTCCAGGTCATCGAGCTCTCCGACCACTCCCCGGTGGATGTCATCTCCGACGGAGACCACGACGGCGATGGGCCGGTGGTCTACCGCCCCGGCATGACCATGGCCGAGGTGGAGAAGGCTGCCATCGAGGCGGCGCTGAGGGAGTACCACGGCAACCGCCGGCGCGCGGCCGAGGTGCTGAGCATCGGAGAACGGACCCTCTACCGAAAAATCAAAGCCTATCATCTGGAATGATTTACGCCACTTCGCCGCGCCTCTGCGCGCCGCCCTAAGTTGCACTGTATCACTGTTTTGCACCTACTTACCCATTGACACTTTTGCCAGTAACCGTCAAATTGCCGGGGTCTCTCCCTAGGCCCCTGCAACCGTGTCCACTTGAACTTCGTCATAGACGCCGAGCGTTGTGTCGCGTGCTTGGCCTGCGTCCGCGTCTGCCCCACCGACGCGATCGCGGTGTCGGGAGACGAATTGATGTCGCTCCAGGTGGTGGACGAGGCCTGCATCCGCTGCGGGCGCTGCTACACGGCCTGCCCCCATTCCGCGGTCAAGGTACATGGCGAAATCGGCCGGGCTCTCGCCATTGCCTCCGAGGGCGATGGCGTTCTCATCCTCAGCCCTGAATCGGTCGCCCACTTTTATCCGGCCACCCCCGAACAGCTGATCAACGCCTGTTACCGCGCCGGCTTCCGGGCCGTCACCCGGGGCGTCATCGGCGACGAACTGGTTGCCGCGGAATATCTTAAGCTGTGGGAAGAGGAGCCCTGGGGCACCCTGATCCGCTCCACCGATCCGGTGGTGGTGGAGACGGTGCGGGCCGAGTATCCCGAGCTGGTGCCCTACCTGGCCCCGGTCACCCTGCCGCCGGTGGCGGAGGCCCGATATCTGCGAGCGCAGTACGGGCTGGGGTTGCGGATCGCCTACGCCGGAGTCTGCCCTCCGGCCAGCACTTCCGAGCTCGACGCGGCCATCACCTTTGGCGACCTGGAAGAGATCTTCCAGATTCGCGAGGTGAGCGTGCTGGCGCAGCCCACCTTTTTCGACCGGGTACCGGCGGAGCGGCGGCGCCACCTGAGTGCCGCTGGGGGGCTGCCGCTCGCGTTACTGGACGGGTCGCGCTACTCCAGCCGGCGCTTCCGCAAGGTGCGGGGGCTGGAGGAGCTGGAGGGGCTGGCCCGGGCGGTATCGGTGGACCGGCTGGACCTCGGCTTCGTGGACATCCTCTCCACCGAGGGCGCGCTGGACCATCCGCTCTCGGGGCCCCGGGAAGAGCTGTACTGGCGGCGGGCGCTCATGGCCAGCATCGAGCCGCCGCGGAGCCGGTTTCCGGTGGTGGACTCGGCGGTGGTGGCGAGCATCGGCGCCACCTTTACCATCAAGCCCCGCCGGGTCGAGCCCGCCGCCGAGGCGGTCACCCTGGTCCTGCAGCAGATCGGCCTGGGTCCCAACGGCCGGCCGTGGGACTGCGGCGCCTGCGGGTATCCCACCTGCCGGCGCTTCGCCGAGTCGGCGGTGCTGGGGCGGGCCACCATGCGCCAGTGCACGCCGTACCAGGAGCGCCGGGCGGACGAGGCCCAGCGGTCGGCGGCGGTGGACACCATGACCGGACTCTCCACCTACCGGGTGCTGCGGGACCGGCTGGCCTTCGAGTGCGAGCGCAGCAAGCGTAGCAACGAGGGGTTCGCCCTGCTCTTTCTCGATCTCGACCGGTTCAAGGAAGTCAACGACCAGTTCGGCCACGAGTCGGGCAACGACGTTCTGCGGGCGGTAGCGGGCGAGATCCGGAGTGCGGTGCGCGCCTCGGACGTGGCGGCGCGCTACGGCGGCGACGAGTTCGTGGTGATCCTCACCCGCACCGACCTGCTGGGAGGCACCCGGGTGGCGGAGGCGCTCCGGGCCGGCATCGAGGGCGTGGGCCGGCGCCTGGGGTATCCGGCCGGGGCCATCACCGTGAGCATCGGGGTGTCCGAATTCGATCCCCGGCTGCCGGCCGAGGGAGATCCGCTGGTGAGCGCCGACCGGGCGCTCTACCGCGCCAAGGCGGCCGGCCGCAACGTCGTCGCTTGAGAGAGATTACCGTGACCGGATACAGTCCCCAGCAGCCCGACCCAGCCACCGACCCCTGGGGGGTGCGGCGCGCTGAGAACCTGCTCACCAGCTTGGAAGGCATTCTCTCGGCCAGGGTGGTCACCACTCCGCTGGGCGAGGTGAGCGAGGTCCACATTCTGGCTCAGGCGGGCTTGCCGGCCAAGCAACTGGTCCGCAACATAGAGTCGGCCCTGCTGGCGCAGCTGGGGCTCAAGATAGACCACCGCAAGATCAGCATCGCCCAGACGGCCGAAGTCAGGCCGATCGAGCTGCTGGAGCGCGACGCGGTACGGGAGCGGGTGCTGCAGCGCGGGGTGCTGTTCGAGAGCCTCCAGGTGTCGCCCAGCCGGCGGCACCACCGCATCATGATCACGGTCACGCTCTCCTACCGGGGGCAGACCGAGACGGCGGAGGAGGAGAGCTCCGACACCCCGCGGAGCCGGGTGGAGGGCGCGGCCAAGGCCTCGGTGGCGGTGCTCGACCGGCTGCTGACCGATTCGTCCATCGCGCTCGAGGGGGCCAGGATCGTCGAGGCCTTCGACCGGCAGTTCGCTTTTGTCGGGGTGCAGGGTTTGGGCGGGCGGGAGACGCTGCTGCTGACCGGCACGGCGGCGATCAAGGAGAGCGCCGAGCGGGCGGCGGTATTCGCCGTGCTGGACGCCACCAACCGCTGGACCGAGGCGCGCCGGCCGTCGTAGTCGGGGCGGGCGCCATATGAGGTTATCACGTGGGCGCACGGGGGTGCGCCCGTCGCATCAGGAGGGTATGGGAGGGGCAAGCGGGTACGCCAATCCACGACAGAAAGGATACCAGGTAAGGGGATCCCGGTCTCTGTAGGAAATGCAGCACCAGCGGAGACGAGCGGACAACTGAAAAGCGGAGCGTCTGGTGGGCCATAGCGGGGCTTGCCACTTCCCGAGGTAAGCAGTTCTCTCGTAGGAGGTGACGCTCATGTT
>JACCQZ010000307.1 GCA_013813875.1 Gemmatimonadales bacterium
CCCCAGCACCAGGGAATCGCCCCGGCCGTACTGCATCCAGTTCACGTCACCCACGGCATGGTACAGCCGGAGCGTCAGCGTGCGCTCGGTCTCGGTCACTCGAAAGGGCACTCGCCGGCTGAGCGGCACCCGCAAGGTGACCCGGTCGGCTTTGGGCGTGAGCGTGACCGATCCCGCCACCGCGGCAGCGGCGGCCCCCGGCACCGGCCGCGCCTCGGCGGTGGCGACCCAGGCTTCAGAGGTGGGAGAGAGGTGGAGCCGAAGGTCGCCGTTGTAGCGTCCGCCGACCGGGGCCCTGGTACCGGTGGGGAAGAACCAGTGATAGGTGCCTCCCGGCAGCGCCCGGCCCACCGTAACGCTGTCGGGGACGCCGGGCCGAGTGGTATCGTCAACCAGCTCGGCCATCAACGGAAGAGTGTCCAGCAGCGCGAGCTGCAACGGCCAGCGGGCCCTCACCGTATCGGCGCCCTGAATCGTCTCCAACACGGCCCAGCCCGAGTCGGGCGGCAGCGAGTCGGCGAGGGACGGGATGCACGGTCGGGTGGTGGCGCAGCGGACCGTGGTGCCGCCGGCGCTCACCGGAGGGTCGGCGGGAAAGGCGAGCACCGGCGGCAGCGGCAGCGGCAGAATGGGGCCGGGGTCGGGACCGAGAGTGCGTCCTCTCAGCACGCCCACGTAGCGATCCCATCGCACCGGCGTGCGGAGGTTGTTGGTGTCGCGATCGAAGGCCCGGATTCCTGGGGCGATCTCCTGCGCCTGCGCCTGGGAGACGAGAGGAACGACGGTGCCGTCGGCCAGGCGGAGACGTACCTGGGCTCCCTCGCTGGCCCGCGCGGTAAGGGTCAGATACTCTCCCCGGGGCCACCACATCTTCCCCGCGGGCGAGAGGGAGCTCGAATCCACCCAGAGCCCTTCCGGCCGCCGGGACCAGCCTCCCCGGCGCACCGCGTACATCAACACCGCCGAGTCGGTGGGCGATCTGCCCTCGATGCGAAACTGCATCACGCTGTCTCGAGGCAGCGGAATCCAGGCGAGCCAGGCGCCATTGGGCCACACCCGAACCGGGTGCCCGTTGATGGCGAGCTTCGCTTCTCCGGTTCCCGCGGTTCCGAAGAGGAAACTCGAGTCCCGGGCGAATACCAGGGCTTCGGGCGACGGGTAGACGATGCGGAGCGCCAGCGGTCCTTTCACCAGCGGCACCGCCGGCAGCTCGGGAGAGATTACCGCGGCGCCGGTGTCGGCGTGGGGCACCGTGTCGGGGGCCGCGGCGTGCTCGGGAGCGGGCGGAGGTGTAGACTGGCGGGTGCAGGTAGCCAGCAGCGACAGCAGCGGCACCCAGCCGACTCGGAATGGGCGGAGCAGGAGTGACCCGGAGGACATGTTTGCAAGGTACACGTTGACTATGACTTACGCCAAGCGCAAGTTGACGCTCACCGAGGGGCTTCCTAGATTCGTCACACCCTCGACACGGTTGACTGGATCAGGGGAGGAACCGCAGTGAACGACGGCCCCGTTCTGGTTTCGGTCTTCGGCAAGACGGACCTCGGTCAGACGCGGGAGCACAACGAGGACACCTTCCTCGTCGCCGACCTCAGCACCGGCAACGCCAGTCTGCACCCGGAGGTTCGCCGCCACGCCGTCGGCGCGCGCGGCTCGCTGTTCCTGGTGGCCGACGGCATGGGCGGCGCCGCCGCGGGCGAGCTGGCGAGTGCCATGGCCGCGGACCTGATCTACCGCCACCTCGCCACCGTCTGGGCCCGCGACGCCGACGCCTCCGCCAGCCGCTTTGCCTACCGCATGCGCGAGGCGGTGGAGCGCGCCAACCAACAGATCTACACCTACGCGCGAGAGCATCCCGAAGTCCGAGGGATGGGAACGACGGTCACGGCCGCGGGGGTCTTCGGCCGGGATCTCTATCTCGCCCAGATCGGCGACAGCCGAGCCTATCTGGTCCGCGGCGGTGAGGCCATCCAGATCACCAAGGACCAGTCGCTCATGCAGCGGCTGGTGGACGCGGGAGAGCTGACCGAGGCGGAGGCGGAACAGAGCGAGCGGCGCAACATCATCCTCCAGGCGCTGGGGCCCGACCCGCGGATCAAGGTGGACCTGACCCATCAGAGTCTCCGGCGGGGAGACACGCTGATCATCTGCTCCGACGGCCTTTCCGGGTTGGTGCGGCGGGAGGAACTCGGAGAGCTCTCGGCGGAGCACGGCGACCTCGCGGCTCTCTGCACCGCGCTGATTGACATGGCCAACGAGCGGGGCGGGCCGGACAACATCACCGTGGTCGCCGCGCGCTTCGAGGGCGACGGGCTGCCCCAGACCAGCGAGCCGGAGGAGATCGGCTATCAGATCTACCACCTGCCGGAGGGAGAGCCGGCTCCGACCACGGTGCCCGGGCCGGTGGTGGAGCCGGCTCCGCTCCATGAGCCTCTGCCCAGCGTCGCCGGCCGGGTGGGCGGGGGCATCTACCTCGTGGCCGCGCTCCTCGCCGTGCTGGTTTTTCTCCTCGCCCGCTGGCTCTGACGCTCCTCGGTGACCCAACCAGATCGAGAGGGGGAGGACGCTGCCGGCATTGACGCGCCGCTGGGCGTAAGGCTGACCTGGCTGGCGGCGCTGGCGTTCGCGTCGGGCTTTCCCTTCGGCCTGGTGAACGAGACGCTGCCGATCTACCTCCGCACCCACGGCGCCGGACTGGTGGAAATCGGCCTGGTCAGCGCGGTGAGCTTTCCCTGGACCTTCAAGTTCATCTGGTCTCCACTGGTGGACCGGCTGGGCAACCGGCGGCAGTGGATCGCCGGCTGTCTCGCGGGGCTGGCAGTGCTGACGCTGATCCTGGGCACTTTCGAGCTGGGCGCGCTGGCCCAGGCCTTCTGGCTGCTGCTGGTCATCATGGTGACGCTGTCGGCCACGCAGGACATCGCCATTGACGCCTACACCATCGAGGCCACGTCGAAGCAGGAGCTGGGCGTGGCCAACTCGGTGCGGATCGGGGCGTACCGCATCGCGATGTTCACCGCGGGCGGGCTGTTGATCTGGCTGGCGGGGCGGACCGACTGGATGACATCGTTCCAGGTGGGCGCCGTGCTGGTGGCGGGCCTCGCGGTGGCAGCGCTCTTCATGCCCACCGCCCGGCGAGTGGCGGCGCACCCGACCTCGATCTGGGAGCCGCTCCGCGCGCTGTTGCGGCGCGACCGCATCTGGGTGATCGCAGGCTTCGCGCTGCTGTTCAAGCTCGACATCGCCGCGATGGAGCCGATGACCCGGCCGTTCTGGGTGGACCGAGGGTTCACCCTGGAGGAGATCGGCGCCATTCTCACCACCGGGCGCATCATCGCGACGGTCTCGGGCGCGGTGCTCGGCGGACTGTTCACCAGCCGCTATGGAATTTTCCGGGCGCTCTGGATGCTGGGCGCGGTGCAGGCGCTCTCAAGTCTGGGCTACGCCGGCGCGGCGAGCGTGGACGCCTCGAAGCCGCTGATGATCGCGGTGGCGCTGTTCGAGAACTTCGCCGCCGGCCTCGGCACCGCGGCGTTCCTGGCGTTCCTCATGTCGGTGTGCGAGCGGCGCTACGCGGCGACTCAGTACGCGGTGCTCTCGGCGCTGCTGGCGCTGACCCGGACGCTGGCGGGGGCTGCATCGGGGGGGATGGCGGAGCAGTTGGGGTATGGCAGGTATTTTTTCGTGACGTTTCTGTTCGGGTTGCCGGCGTTTGCGTTGTTGCCGTGGTTGGTCGAAGGTCGGAGGTTGAAAGGTGAAAGGTGAAAGTCGAAGCAGGTCCGGCTGCGGTAGTGGGTCGTGGGTGTCATCCCTCGGTCGCTAGCGCTCCCTCGAGA
>JACCQZ010000308.1 GCA_013813875.1 Gemmatimonadales bacterium
CGGCGGCCAGAGACGCTCGAGGGCGCCCGGCCGCTCGTGCCAGGCAAAGGCGTCCTCGACAGAGGCGGGGAGGAGAACGCTGCGCTCGATGGTAGTGGAGGGAGATGGCATCGGTGTTGTAGTCGCATTGTCAATTGTTGCAATCAATGTCACCTGAGAGCAGCGAAGGATTCAGGGTGACAACAACGATACTAAATTGCCGGCATCATGCGCTCGCGGTCTCTGTTTCTCATGTCGCTCGTGGGCGGCGTGCTCTTCCTGCCGGGGCCCGCTCACCGGCTCTCCACTGCGGAGTGCGCGGTGGCGAAAGTCGTGGACGGTGACACCTTCTACTGCCGCGGCGGCACAAAGGTCCGCTTGATCGGCATTGACACCCCCGAGCGCGGCCAGGGGGATGCCGGCCTCCGCGCCCGGCAGGCCCTGAGCCTGTTACTTCCCCTCGGCCGGCAGATCCGGTTGGAGACCGATGTGCGGCCGACCGACCGGTACCGGCGGCTGCTGGCCTACGTCTGGTCGGGAGACATCCTGGTCAACGAGGTGATGCTTCGCCGCGGTTGGGCGGTGCTCCTGACTATCCCACCCAACGTGAAGTATGCCGAGCGGCTGCAGCGGGCGCAAAAAGAGGCCCGCGCGGGTGGCGCGGGCCTCTGGGCCGGCGGCGGCTTCGACTGCCCGCCTCAGGCTTACCGCAGAAAAGAGTGCGTCACCCCACCTTGATCGTCTTTGCCATGCCATGCGCGAGGTGCGGCTTGCCGTCTTTGGCGTCGGGAACGAAGCAGATGAGGGCATAGTCGCCCGGCTCCACGGCAACGGTGAACTGGCCCTGTTCGCCCTGCGCCAGCGTGGCGATGCCACCGACCCATTTGCCCGGCGCCGCACCTTTCCGTCCTCCCATCTCCCAGGCAATGAGATCCTGGACCGACTTTCCCGGCGACAGCTTGGCCAGCTCCACCTCGTGCATCTGCTGCGCCGAGTTCACTACCCGGATCACCCGTTCACCGGGCGTAAGCGGAGAGGAGAGCTCGAAGTCGTAGTCGCTCAGCTTCATCACCACGTCCGCGGCGCGCGGGGTCGCCGAGGGCCCGACGGCCTCGGTCACCTTGAGTGGGGCCACCATTCCCTTGGCCAGGTGGGGAACGCCCTCCTTGGTGGGGACGAAGCAGAGCACGGCGTAGTTGCCCGGCTCGAGCATGTGCTCCGCGTTGGACTCGGCACCAGGATCCGGCGCGTTGGGTCCGCCGACGGGACGGGCCCAGGCCGGCGGAGGGCCGGGCCGGCGGAGTGCCGCCATCAGACTGTCGTAGGTGCGGCCCTGCTCGATGCGGACCACGGTGAGGTGGTGAGGCTCGGTCCCTTTATTGGCCAGTCGGAATTGGGTGAGGCCCGCCGGAATCTCGGCAGGTCCCTTGAAGCTGTAATCTTCGGCGGTGAAGGTCACGACGTTCGAAGCTGATGCGGCGGGGGCTTGGACTTCGGGGGTCGGGGTGCCGCGCTCGGAGCTACAGCCTGCTACCGGCGCGAGTGCCAGCACCACGGCGCACAGCGAGTGGGACCGCATGACATCTCCTTGAGGGTGGGTTGGGGAGCTTGGGTCAGAGGCGGGTATAGAATGGTGGGAGGTCCCGGAAATCGCCAGTATCAGTGCCCCGCCCGCCGCACCAGCAGCAGGTCGGTGATGTTGTCCATGGTGAGGAGGCCCACCAGGCCGCCGCCCGCGTCCACCACCGGCAGGGCCGGGAGGCCGCTGCTCCGCAGGCGGTCGAGCGCTTCCTGGAAGCCGAGAGTCGGGGCAATGGCCGGCGCGCCGGTCGTCATCGCTTCACCCACGGTGGACGAAGGGCCGCGCTGGTTGAGTCCCCGGATAAGATTGTCGCGGGTCAGGATCCCTTCGGTTCGGCCCAGGTTGTCCACCGCGGGAAACTCGCGCTGCTCGCCCGAGAGCAGCAGCTCCACCGCCTGGGAGAGCGTGGCGTGAACCGGGATGGTGCGAAATTCTGTCACCATCATATGGGATACCCGCAGCCCCTCCCCGGCCGCGCGGGTCTCCACCGCGGTGGCCTCCGAGCTGGCGCCGATGAAGACGAAGAACGCCACCAGCACCAGAAGCGGGGCGCCCATGGTGAGCCCGTAGAGTCCCCCGATCACGGCGAGGATCTGCCCCAGGGTGGCCGCGGCCCGGGTCCCTCGCACCATGCCCAGGCGACTCGCGAGAATGGCCCGAAGCACCCGGCCGCCGTCCATCGGAAACGCCGGGATGAGGTTGAAGAGGAGCAGGAAGACGTTCACCTTCATCAGAAAGGCGAGGAAGGGGTCGTCGGGACTGAGGGCCCCCAGGCGCGGCGGCCCGCCTTCGATCACAGTGAGAATCAGGTAGAGTCCCAGCGCGATGGCCAGGGTGACTGCCGGCCCCGCAATCGCGATCAGCAGCTCCTTGCGGGGCTCGTCGGGAATCCGCTCGAGCCGGGCCACGCCGCCGATGGGCAGCAGGATCACGTCGGGAGTGCGGACGCCGAATCGGCGGGCCATCAGGATGTGACCGAACTCGTGGAGCAGCACACAGCCGAAGAGGGCGAGCAGCGATAGCGCGGCCAACAGCGCGCTCGCCGACCCGCCCTCCTGGTATCCCATCCACGCCCACCACCCGACCAGAACGAGGAAGGTCAGGTGGACCTTGATGTCCGTGCCCGCGACCCTGCCGATCGTATACGACCACTTCATTGCAACCTGCCTTCCTCCCGAGTCCGAGTCCCACAATCCACGGTAAGATATCACCGCGGCGGGAGACAGACGGGAGACGCTATCCGATGGCGCGGATTCCCAGCCGAAGCCTTCCGCCGTACTCGATCTGCGATGCGCTGGGCGACACGGCCAGCGGAGCCGCGACCAGCGCCTCATCGAGCTGCGGCTCCCGCTCCGCCCACTTGGCCATGGCGCGCCGGAAGATGATCTGCGCCTCTACCGAGGGCAGGTTGAAGCCGCGGATGTAGTGCATGATCGCCTCGTCCGGTGAGATCTCGGGGACCAGCAGGTCGGCCGTCTCCAGCGCCATGCGGATATGGGTGGCCGCCACCGCCTCGGCGGACAGCGAGGCCGCCAGCCGGCATTCGAGGTTGGTCTCCTCGATGTACTGCGTCCGGCGCTTGAGCGCGTCCAGCATCTGGTCGGGGCGGAGGGCGCTCCACCCGCTGGAGCGGGCCTCGGGCTCGGGCGCCTCGTCGAAGATCGCATCCACCAAGCTCGACAGCGAGATCAGCGTGCGGGCACGGACCGTATCCACCAACGGGGCCGGCACGCCCACCTCACGGAAGTAGCGGTCCAGCGCCTCCTCGACCGGCAGACGGTCGCGCAGCCGCTTCACGAATCCCGCCGCCTGCAGGCGATATGTCTCGGCCAGGGCCTCCCATCCTTTGGCGAAGACCACCTGAAGGCGCAAACGAGTGGACGGCGAGAACCGGCGGACGGCGATCAAGCTGGGCGCGGCCATACGGGACCCCCCTGACTCCGGAGAAGGCGAAACGGCTCAAGCAGCGTGAGTGGCACGGCACCCGGAAATGCGAGCATCGTGCCCCGAGGCCTTGGCCGGACCGACCGATCGCCTTCCGGAAAGGTGCTGTAGATCAAGGAGATGGAATGAGACGCCAGAATTTGCAGCGGTGCGGCCGCGCGATGGTTGTGGTGGGGACGCCACTGATTAAAATTCCCCATTCGCCTCATCAGGAGCCATCCGATCGCCACAACCATCGCCCCACCCGCCTGGACCACCAAGGACGCGGAGAAGCTCTACAACATGTCCGGCTGGGGTCTCGGCTACTTCCGGATCAATCCCGAAGGCCACGTCAGCGTACATCCTGAAGCCAACCGCAAGCGGGGGCTGGACCTTTACAACCTGGCGATGGACCTGCACGCCCAGGGCGTGGGGTTGCCGCTGCTGCTGCGCTTTTCGGACATCCTCCGCTCCCGCATCCAGGCCCTCTCCGGCGAATTCCAGAACGCCATGAAGGAGTTCGGCTACGAGGGGACGTACACCACGGTCTATCCGGTGAAGGTCAACCAGCAGCGGCACGTGGTGCAGGAGATCGTGGAGTTCGGCGCCTCCCATGGGGTGGGCCTGGAGTGCGGCAGCAAGCCCGAGCTGCAGGCGATTCTCGGCCTCAACGAGAGCACCAACCATCTGATCGTCTGCAATGGCTACAAGGACGAGGAGTTCATGCGCCTCGCCCTCATGGGCCAGAAGCTGGGACACCCGGTCATCGTGGTGCTGGAGCAACTGAACGAGCTCGAGGTGCTGCTCAAGGTGGCGGAGGAGATGGGGGTGCAGCCGACCGCTGGAGTGCGCATCAAACTGGCCACCGAAGGCTCCGGCCGCTGGGCCAAGAGCGGGGGAGAGCGCTCCAAATTCGGGCTGGCCGCGGTGGAGCTGATGAAGCTGCTGGACGAGCTCGAGCGGCTCGGCCGCAAGGATATCCTGCGGCTGGTTCACTTTCATCTGGGCAGTCAGATCACCGACATCCGCTTCGTGAAGGCGGGGCTGGAGGAGATCACCCGGTACTACTCCGAGCTGCGGGGGATGGGGTTCGACATCACCCACGTGGATGTGGGTGGCGGACTGGGGGTGGACTACGACGGCTCCCGCTCCACCCGGTCGGCCAGCGTGAACTACACCATGCGGGAGTACGCCAGCGACGTCATCTACACCATCGGCACCGCCTGCCGCACCGAGGAGCTGCCGATGCCGCACGTCATCTCCGAGTCGGGGCGGGCGCTGACCGCCCATCACTCGCTGCTGCTGGTCAATGTCACCGACGTCGAGTCCCAGATCGAGCCCGACCCGCCCAAGCTGCGGGAAGCGCCGCACCCCCTGCTGATCGAGATGGCCGACAATCTGGAGGCGCTGAGCATGGAGCGGGTGGAGGAGGTCTTCCACGACGCGGTGTTCGCCAAGGAGCGGACCCAGGAATATTTCGCCAGCGGCGTCTTCTC